>CAUZBV010000259.1:0-5671 GCA_963578115.1 Myxococcales bacterium | reverse complement strand
AGTCTTAAGGACTGGAGCACAGACGATGCATCGGGCTTGTACGTAGACAACAAACCATTGCGGGTGACAGCAGGGCTGAATGGCTATTTTACAAAGAAGATCGCTGCACTGATTAAAGTGGGCTACGGAAATTCATATTATGAGAGCGGGCCCGATTTTGAACATGTGATTGGGCAAGCGGAATTGTCCTACAAGATTTCACCCACAGTACTAGCTGCCATCGGTTACAGGCGTGATTTCACCGACTCGTTTTTCGGCAATTATTATGCTGATGACTCCGTGTACGTACGGGCCAACATGCGACTGGCTCGTCGGGTAGGCATTGAGCTCTTGTCCTCGTTCCATCTTGTACAGTACGCGGGATTTGATCCTGTCGAACTGGGTCAGGCGGTACAGGTCAGCAACAAACAGCGACTCGATCAGGTGCTGGATGTACATGCTCAAGTATCGGTGGACATTACCCGTTGGATTGGATTGACAGCCGGTTACGAGTTACGAGCGGTGTTTTCCGATTTTTGGACGCGTTACATTGATGTCTCGTCGGGCCAAGATCAGTTTGATTACGGACGGTATGTGAAGCACCAGATCTACGGGAGCATTGACATACGGTACTGAGAGAATGAACGTGTCGAGCCAACGGAAATGGGCCTTGATGCCCCTATTGGTGTTCACAGTTGCCTGTGTCACAACGGCTCCCGCGGATTACAAATCCGTGACATTTGATGTCGATGGATTCGCGAACCCCGCTACATTGGGCACTGGTGATGTGTTTGAAGTACGGGTGCATCAGCACGCAGACTTGTCCGGTATTTATCGCGTTTCGTCAGCAGGAATGATCGACTTTCCATTTATCGGTCAAGTTGCTGTAAGTGGGTACACGCCGGCAGAAATTGAGACGGTGATTCGAAAGCGATTGGCCAATGGATATCTGACCAAGCCATCGGTTGTCGTTTATGTAAAAGAACGTAATTCGAAAAAAGTGTACGTGCTGGGCCAAGTGAAAAAGCCAGGTCTCTTTGACTATGAAGAAAGAATGACCATTGTACAGGCCATTGCATTGGCCGGAGGCTTTACGCCCATGGCTCGGACAAACTATGCCATTGTGCAGCGGGTCGATGACGGCGTTGAAAAACGCATACCCGTACCCGTTGAGCGAATCATGACGGAGAAAGCGACGCAGAATTTTTCCTTAAAACCTGGTGACATTGTTTTTGTGCCGGAGGCTGTATTGTAAGCTTGCTAACGAACAGGTGGACGTCCCACCGCGAAAATGATAAGCGTGAGGGCACATTACGAGGAAAATAGTGTTGTTCTTGATGCACTTGCTCGTGGCAGATACGATTAAAGTCAGTCTGTACCTTGACGGTTGAGTCAATTACGTAGGCTGGTAAAGGGGTGATCATGGCGAAGGCCATCGGAATCGACCTAGGAACAACCAACTCCTGTGTGGTGGTTATTGAGGCGGGACAGCCCGTTGTGATACCGTCCACGGAGGGCAGTCGTACATCTCCATCCATTGTTGCCTTTACAGAGCAGGGTGACCGGCTGGTTGGCCACATTGCAAAACGGCAAGCGGTAACCAACCCAGACCAAACGGTAACCGCCGTCAAGCGTCTGATGGGGCGTAAGCAAAACGACGCAGATATTCTACGAGCGGTCGAAAATTACCCCTATACGGTGGTGAAGGCATCGAATGGTGATGCCCATGTGGAGATTCTTGGCCGTGCGTATTCGCCCGCCGAATTGTCGGGGTTCATTCTCCAGCAGATGAAAATGTTTGCTGAGGAATACCTGGGCGAAAATGTGGAAGAGGTCGTCATCACGGTTCCAGCGTATTTTGATGATCACCAACGTCAGGCAACAAGGGATGCGGGTCGTATCGCGGGGCTGAAGGTGCTTCGGATCATCAACGAGCCTACAGCCGCCGCCTTGGCATACGGTTTGACCGGTGCCTCGGGCGGAAAGGTGGCCGTATACGACATGGGTGGAGGCACCTTTGATATTTCGCTCCTTGAGGTGGGCGAAGGGGTCTATCACGTGCTGGCTACGCACGGCGACACCTTCCTCGGTGGCGAAGACATGGACATGTTGATCATCGAAGAGATCCTCAGTGAGTTCCTTGAAGGCAACGAGGTTGACTTGCGGTCCGATCCCATCGCGATTCAGCGTTTGAAGGAAGCCGCAGAGAAAGCAAAGCTGGAACTTTCAACGTTGGAAGAAACCGAGATTAATCTCCCCTTCCTGTATTCGGATGATTCCGGCCCCAAGCACCTTCAAATGGTATTGACGAGGGCTCGTTTGGAAGAATTGGTGATGCCGCTCGTTCAGCGAACGATCGATCACTGTGGCCAGGCGCTTCAGGATGCAAGCCTTGCGGTCGATGAGATCGATGACGTGATTCTTGTGGGTGGTGTCACTAAGATGCCTTTGGTTCAGAAACTCGTCCACGACTTCTTCGATCGAAAACCGCAAAAGACGGTCAATCCTGATGAAGCGGTTGCTATTGGTGCTGCGGTTCAAGCGGGTATCATCAAGGGTCAAGTCGAAGATGTCTTGTTGTTGGACGTTATTCCTTTGTCGTTGGGTATCGAGACCAAAGGCGGGATCTTTACGAAACTCATCGAGAAGAACCGAACTATTCCGACAAGTTATACGGAAGTCTTCACGACGGCGCAGGACTATCAACCTTTGGTGAACATTCATGTGCTCCAGGGTGAACGTCCAATGGCTCAAGACAACAAGAGTCTGGCGCGTTTCGAATTGGTGGGTATCCCGCCCGCCAGGAGAGGTGTACCAAAAATCGAAGTGACATTCGATGTGGACGCCAATGGTATTTTATCCGTTTCCGCACGCGATCTGGGTACTGGCAACGAACAGAAGGTTCGTGTGCGTCCCGCCTCGGGTCTGTCTGAAGTCGAAGTCACACGCCTCATTGGGGAAGCGGAAAGTTACCGCGTAACAGACGTTGAGAAGCGTAGTCTTGCCGAAATGGTCAATAAAGCCGAGGGCCTCATCTACACGACCGAGCGATCGCTTCAGGAATTTACGAGTTTTCTGACCGAGGAAGAGACCGCACAGATAGCGCGTGACATTGCGCACATGAAAGACATGATGGGCGGTCAGGACAAAGACATGGTTGAAGAGGCCATCGCCAATCTCGAAAAGAGTGCTTACAAGATCGCAGAAGTGATGTACCGCGACGTCAGCTGATCGCTCTCCTAGGTCGTGGAATTCTTACCCAATTATTGATCGACTACTGAGTGTCGAGGGGAGAAGTGCATGACGTCCCCTCCAATGGTCCATGCAGTTCGTGTACACTCATTGGGAGTGTGGAGTGCTCAATGGACGCTACTCGGACGGACGAACTGCGATGATACCTTATTACCGACTGTTGAGACTGGAGCGTACAGCCACTTCCGAGGAAATTAAGCGGGCATACCATCAGCTTGCTCGGAAGTATCATCCAGATCACCATGATGGTCACCCAAAGGCAGAGGACCGGTTTCGGTTGATTGCGGAGGCGTACGGGGTTCTGTCCGATCCGGACAAGCGGAAGAATTATGACCGATTTGGGGCCGCAGGGTTGGTTCGGGCGGGGTCCAATGGCGGCATGGCGGAGAAGATGGGGCGGTTGGTGTCGGAGTTGGGAACCATCCTTGAGTCACGAATCAACAAAGGTCCGAAACGCGGTAAGGATCGTCGCATATCCCTGGAAGTTTCGCTTGAAGAAGTGCTCACAGGTACGCAAAGAACGATTGCGGTACTGGTACGGGCTGTGTGTTCTGAATGCAATGGATCCCGCGTGCGGGATGGCGCTCAACTTGAATCCTGCCACGTGTGCGCTGGAAAAGGGAGGGTGCGTGGGAGTCGGCCACTGCCCTTCAATGAGCTCTGTGTGTTCTGCGAAGGAATGGGCTCTTTGGCCATCCTAACGTGCGCAGAATGCGATGGCGTCGGTGAACAAGACAGTACATCGAGTCACTCTATTGACGTGCCGGCCGGTGTGCAGGACGGTCGATGTTTGGTGCTACGAGGGTATGGAGAGCCCGGCCACCAGGGCGGTGATGACGGTGATCTTTTCGTTGAAATTCGGTTGCACAAAGACGAATGGCGAACGCGTGATGGTCTCGACATACACTGCATTGTGCCGATTCGACTAAACGAAGCTGTATACGGTGGTGAGATCGAGGTGCCCACATTGGATGGCAAAACGGTCCGAGTGATCATTCCGAAAGGGGTGCAAAGTGGCAAGATCATGAGGCTGAAAGGACGGGGACTGTCTCTTGATGACTCGAAAACGTCGGGCGACATGTTCATTCAACTCCGTGTAGAAGTCCCGATACTGATGAAGGAAGGCAAAAAGGCCTTAGACCAGTTGGAGAAAGTCAGCACGTACCCGAAAAGTGACACGTACACACAGGCGATGAAGAAACGACTGGAGTGATGATCATGGTGGACTGTGTGTCTGATCGCGGTGAAGAAGCTCTCCTCGCCCTCATTCGGAAATGGTTGGATACCGATGCAGTTCGGCCGGTTGGAATTGGTGATGATGGCGCGGTGATCGCGAAGATATGGACATCGCCCATGGTGCTTTGTGCAGACGCCATGGTGGAGGAAGTGCATTTCACGCGCACGTTTTGTTCAGCCGCTTCAGTCGCGCGGAAATTGGTTGCGGTGAATGTATCTGATGTAGCCGCCATGGGCGCCCGTCCGGAGTTTGCTTTGCTGACCACGAGCTTCCCTGCCGCGTTGGAATGGTCGTGGGTAGAGGCGTTTTTCCAAGGGTTGGCAGAGGCTGCGTCGGCGCTTCAGTTTTCGATTGCCGGTGGCGATGTGACTGGCACTCCAGGTCCTATCCATCTGAGTATGTCGGTTATCGGCGAGTGTGTTGCGCCCCAAGCCTTGGAGCGGAGTACAGCCCAGTTGGGAGACCATGTGTACGTGACGGGAGCATTGGGGGCCGCCGCCTTTGGCCTTCACACGCTGCGTCATGAACCCGGTGACGCCGCAGTTCGCCCTCACAGCATTCAAGCGTACCGAGAGCCTCAGGCACGCATTGACCAGGGAACAACCCTCGCTCGGTGGGGACAGTGTCATGCCGTGACGGACATTAGTGACGGACTGAGCCGGGATGCGCTTCGTTTGGCCACAGCCAGCGGTGTGTGCATCGAACTGGACGTGGCTTGTGTTCCCATTCACCCGGAGTTGCTTTCTCAACGCCGCTTGTTCGCAGAGCGCTTGGCGCTTACGGGCGGAGAAGATTATGAGTTGTTGTTTACCTGCTCAACAGAGCCACCGATAATTGCTCATTGTATCGGTCGTGTGTGCGATGGGCCTGTTGGGGTGGCGTGGGTGCGAAATGGACAACCAATCCCCCCTCCGGTCAGTGACGAGGAGGGTTTCGACCACTTCGAACGATGAATGGGGTTCGCTTGGACACCATTCTATTTCGGATCGATGTCGCCACCGAGTACGGCACGTAAATCGCGATAGTTTCGCCACATGTATTGAAGCACTGCTTGCTCCACTTCGGTGTGCGTCGCGAATTGGAAAAGTCCGTCGACCAATTCTCGTGCATCCAGGAGATTGGTGCGGCTCACAATTTCACGAACGATTGGAATGGTGGAAGGACTCATGCTGAGTTCATGAAAGCGAAAACCGACGAGCACCA
>CAUZBV010000258.1:0-5697 GCA_963578115.1 Myxococcales bacterium | reverse complement strand
CCTCTTTAGTGACTCTGTCGAACACTTTGTTCCCCCCAAGAAGGGCAAGAGCCATGTTCTTCGTGTCATCCGTGACATTCTCACCTTCCAACCCACCGGAAAAGGCAAGCAAATCGAAGCGGGTGTTGAGTTCATGGGCCGTATTTCTCGGCGCAAGACCGTCGGTTTCCTCCTCAGCGACTTCCACGCGAGTGGGTGGGAATCCACGCTGCGCATCGCACGCCGCCGACACGATCTCGTCCCCGTGGTCGTCACCGACCCGATGGAAGAGCAACTGGTGCCGGGCGGCTTCATGGCGTTTGAAGATCCCAAGAACGGCCAGATCGTGTGGCGCCACACGTCCCGAAGCTTCCTGAAGCGCTTCGCGAACGTGGCCACGGAGAGTCGACAGGAGACCGAGCGTACTTTTCGCCGCATGAACATGGACTTCATTCACCTTCGCACGGGAGAGCCCTATACGCAGGCGCTCCTGCGCTACTTCCGCCGACGAGCAAGGAGGCACTAGCATGTGGACTGCGCTGCTGAGTTGCCTGCTTGTAGCCCAAGGACCCGACCCGACCCAGGCGGAATCCCCTGCCGTGGATCCCATCGAATCTCTTCGCTTGGAGGTCACCGTCGAACCCAAGGAAGTGCTCTTGGGCGATCGGCTCGAAGTGGTGGTCACCGCCACCCACCCGCAATCGATCCGCCTGTTTTTTCCAGCCGCCCCGAGCCTGGCCCCTTTCCGTCTCATCGGCGCACCCAAACCGCCCCAATCCGTGGTTCAGAACGGTCGGGTGGTCGAGACGTGGCGTGTCACCGTGGCCGCCATGCGCCTAGGTCATCGAAAGATCCCGCCCATATCCATCGATTTTGAAAGCGCCGACGGACAAACGGGGGTGGTACAAACACCGGCCGCGACCACCTTTGTCGCGGGGCGTATTCAAGCCAACGAGTCGGACATCGCCATCCAGTCCAATGATCCGCCTATGGCGGTCTTGGACACCAATTGGTGGCTCATCCTCGGGCTCATCGCCCTAGGGATTGTCGCGATCACTGCGCTGCTCACGTGGCTGGCCGTCCGGTACGTGGCCGGGTTGCCCAAACGCGGGCCACCGCCGCCCTTGCCCCGGCCCGCGCACGAGGTGGCACAAGAAAAACTGGAGCTTCTCACGCAGGAGGGCCTGCTTCAGATCGGACGCTTCAAGGAGGTGGCCATCCGCCTCTCCGAGATCCTCCGTGAATATCTGGGACTGCGCTATCACAAAGACACGCTGGAGCTCACGTCCAGCGAGCTCTTGGGCGAGATGAATACGTTGTCGCCCCAAGGCCTCTCCTCGTATCGACTGGAGCAGTTTCTCCAAGACACGGACATCGTCAAATTCGCACGACACACCCCCACACACGATCAGATGGCCAGCGATTGGAGTGCGTGCACCGAGATCATCGGTACCACACAGCAAAGCAAAGAGCAGGTGGTCCTTGACCGCCGCGCGGAAGAGCATCGGCGCTTACTCGAAAAACCCGCCCATCCCTTCAAACGCACCTTCGCAATTTTGTGTGATCTGCTCTTTTTCAGCATCCTATCGACCCTGCTGATCTTGGCCGGCAACGCGTTCGACATGCCCTGGCTTCTCTGGGCCGATGGCGTGCTCTTGGTGGCGTTTTTGTTGTTGCGGGATGTGCACGGCCCGGGGAGCCCCGGGAAAGTGCTGACGGGTCTAACGGTCGCCCCCACGAACGACCCACGCAGTGAGCTTTTGCCCGTGGGGGCTCGAATTATTCGAAACATCACCTTGCTCCTGCCCGTTGCGGGACACACCATGGAATTTGTGGTCATGGCGTACGCGGCCGACGGTCGCCGGGTGGGCGATCGCTGGGCTCAAAGCCGTGTGTTGGATCGGCGCCCAGATACGTCGGAATACAGTTTCTTGTTGCTGAGCTGTTTTGCCCTGGTCTTCACCGTCATCATTGGGTACTTCGTGCCCTTTCACTGGGTGGTGCTCTGATGTTGGTGGCTTTTGCGTCCAACTGGGCATGGTACCTCATGCTCCTGGTGTTCCCGGCCGCCTGGGGCGCCTTGTGGTGGCAACAACACCGAACTGCAGCATTCTTGTACGGCAACACCTTGGCCCTGCGCCAGGTGCCTTCCGGCTGGCTCTCGCGGCTGTGGTGGCTTCCGGGTGCGCTGCGCGTCGCCTGTATCGCCACCCTCGTTGTGGCCATCGCACGCCCCCAAGAACCCAACCGCCAAGTGGTCTCGACCAAAGGGGTCGACATCGTCGTGTGTCTGGACATGTCTGCCTCCATGAACGCTGTCGACATGTCGGGTAACCAAATTAACAGCATCCAAATGGACGGAGACAACCCCAACAACCGCTTTGATGTCGCCCGCGAGCTGTTGATTGAGTTCATCAAGAACCGAGCTGAAGCGGGCGATCGAATCGCGCTCATCCTCTTTGGCGGCGGTGCGTACCTGAAGTTTCCCCTGACCAACGATTACCGGCGGGCCATCCAAGATATCAAAGAGCTCCGCCTCGACGACGGTCGTCGCACTCGAGACGATGTGGAAGCGTGCATGAACGATTGCACGATTTCGGGCGCCATGACCACCATCGGCGATGCGCTCAAACGAGGGTTCTTGCGCCTGCGCGACACCAAAGGAAAAGACCGCAGCATCATCCTCATCACCGATGGGGATGACCGCGGCTCCAAGACGGCGCCCAAGGAGGTGGCTCGTTTCCTGGCCGACTGGGCCAATGAGGAAGACCCGGAAACGGGCAAGAAGCTCCACAGACCCATCCCCATCTACACGTTCTTGGTGGGCGGCGGCGAACAGACATGGATGCCCTCGGTCGATCCCTTCTCGCTCCGGCGTGAACGCATTGCGGGTGGATTGCTGCGCTACCGACGGGCCGAAGGCCAATACCCGGCCAATCCCGGATTGCTCGCAGAGATCGCCGGCGTGAGCGGTGGGCAGTCCTATCAAAGTTACAACGAAGAGGATTTTCGCGATCATTTTAAGGATCTCGAAGAGACGGTCTACAAGCGACAAGTCACCAACTTTCCCACCGAGTTGTTCACGCCCTGGCTGCTGATGGCGCTGGGCATCTTGCTCTTCGAGCTCCTGCTCCGGCTGACCCTGCTGAGGAAATTCCCATGAGTGGCCAAGAACTGCATTGGGAACAGCCCGAGTTGGCGTGGCTCCTGGCCGTCTTGGTGGTGATTGGGGTGGGCATCGGTCTGCACTTCTACTGGAAAAAAGTGGTGATCCGCCGACTGGGGGACAGTCCCTTGGTTCACCGAATGCTCGCTAGCGTTTCGCACGGCGCTCAATGGGTACGCTGGCTTATGCTGCTGGGCGCCACGGCGTTGATCATCGTCGGTCTTCTACGCCCCCAGTACGGAACGCGGGAAGCCGAATTGGCCAACCGCGGCATCGACATTGTCATCGCCCTGGATCTGTCCAAGTCCATGTTGGTCAAAGATGTGGCACCGGATCGATTGAGGGCCTCCATTGGCGAGCTCAACGCCGTGATGGACAAGTTGTCCGGCGGACGGATTGGACTGGTACCCTTTGCAGGTACAGCGTTCACCCAGACGCCGCTGACCACCGACTTCGATGCGGTGCGCAGCTACTTGTCGGATCTACGCGTGGAGGACATGCCCGTGGGCGGCACCAAAATAGGGCATGCAATTCGCCATGCGCTGACGGTCTTTCCCAAACCCGAAGAGGACGCAGACGATCCGGATCTGGACGACCTGGAACAACCGGCGTCGAGCCACAACAAGGCCATCATCTTGATCTCCGACGGGGATGACCACGACGAAGACGCCATCGAAGCGGCCCAAGCCGCGGCGGCCACCAATGTTCGGGTGTACACCATTGGCATTGGCAGCCAGTCCAGCACCGCCAAGATTCCGGTGGTCAGTGAAGAAGGATCACGAGTGGGGTGGGTCAACAGCAAAGACGGTGCCCCCGTGTTCAGCGATTTAAACACCGGCCTTCTCCGAGACATCGCCACGGCCAGCAACGGCGACTTCTATGTGTATGGACGTGACGATGTGGCTAGCAGCCTATCCAGCGCTCTGGACGCATTGGAAAAGGCCGAATACATTCACCATTATCGAAACCTTCGGGAAGATCGCTACCAGTTCGTGTTAATCCCGGCGCTGCTTTTGTTGCTGGGCGAGTCCCTGATCAGCGATCGACGACGAAGACGCAAGCGGCGGAAGTACACCGAATGAAACCACCTCGCACAAGGATTGTGATCCCAATCATCGCCGCGGTGTGCTGTTCCGTCATCGGGTGTAGTGGCGACGCGTTCATCACCAGCCGCTCGGATGTGGATCGCGCCAATGACTTGCTGGCCGACGGCCACTATGATCGGGCGCTCAAGGCCTACGACGCGCTGCACTCCACCCATCCCAAGGTGGCCTTCAACCGTGGGCTGGCCCTCTTTTCCTTGGAGCGCTTCGACGACGCCATCACCGCGTTTGGTGCGGTTCGAGAGTCCCCGGATCCTGTGTTGAAAGCGAGCAGCTATTTTCACACCGGAAACGCGCAACTTCGCCAAGCGCTCATGGCGGAAAAGGCCGGAGAAGCCACCGCCGCCACCGAAACCTGGAAAGAGGCCGTATCCGCGTTTGAGAACGCCTTGGCGTTGAATGCCAATCACGAAGCGGCCAAGCGCCACCTGGAGATCGCGCTGCTGCGCGCAGAGCCGCCCTGCAATCTCCCCGACGGCATGTCGTCGGTCACCGTGGCGGGGATCGCCATGCAGTTGGAGGATCGAAACGACGAGCTGGAACGAAATGACGACACGTCCACGGCGCGTCCGCTGACGATGGAGCAACCCACCACGAAGGACGCGGTGCCGGGCGAACGGGTGGCTGAACGGCAACTGTGGCTTTGCCCCCGAGGAACCGTGAACACATCGGACGAAGACTGGTTCAACGTGACGCTGCAAACAGGCGACCGCTTCCTCGCCAGCGCGCATCACCGAGACGGGCCCGCACACGCCAAACCCGCCATCGAGATCTGGGCGCCCGATGGGCAACGCCGCCTGATGCCCAGCGATGAGGAACCGGTCGAAGAGTTGGCGCTCGATGCGGTGGGCGAACCCGGCGATTATTACGTGCGAGTGCTCAACCCGACAGCCGATGACTTTGGGTACACCCTCAAAGCAACCATTCGCCCTCCCTGCGCAACCACCGAGGATGAACACGAGCCCAACAACGACCGGTTCAACGCCAAAGCCGTGGAAGGGGGCGAACTTCAATCCCTTCGACTCTGCCCAGCCAATGACGACTGGTTCGCTGTGACCTTGGAGCGAGGTCAATCGCTGAAAGCCACTGTGGAGGCCACCCTGCAAGCGGGCACATTGGCGGTGGAGATGGTCGACGGCTACGGCAACATCATCGAGAGTTCCGCCGAGAAAGAAGACGCACAACAAGGCAAAACCGTCACGGCCCTGGCCTACTCGCAACCCGCGGGCACGGTCTATGTCCGCGTGACCGACAGCCAGGATGTGGAAGCCGTTTACTCACTCCAACTCGAAGTCATCCCCATTTGCAGCGAACGCGAAGACAGCCACGAGGAGAACGACGAGATCAACACGGCCCAACTCTTGGCACCCGGAGACCATGAAGGCCTCCAGTTGTGTCCCAACGATCCGGATCTCTATCTCGTCGAGGTCCAAGATGGTGAATCCATCG
>CAUZBV010000257.1:0-5706 GCA_963578115.1 Myxococcales bacterium | reverse complement strand
ACGCTTTGGTCATGACCGTTGGCGCCGCGGGTGCTTTGGCACGCACCCTCTTGGCCGGTGGAGTGGTCTCCCTGATTGTGGGCGTCATCTTGCTCTTGGATGTGAAGAACAATGGCGCATTGGGCTTCATGTTCGGTCCCTTTCTAGGGGTCATGGGCTTGGTACTGGGGGCCATTCCCATCTGCAAAACGTTGCTATTCGAACATATGCAAGTGGGCACCGATGGCACGCTCACCCATCACGTGCGCGCGCTCTCTTGGCGTGGAGCGGAAAAGACACTTTCTCTGAAGCCTGGATGGTACGTACGGATTCGCCAGCGCGGCATGCACGGCGGCTGTGTGGAAGTCGTCTCCGACGGTCGCATTGTCACTGTCTGCAGCGGTGTCCACACCCGTTCACGCATTCAGCCTGATGGACTATTTTGGGTGGGACGCTTTGTTCAAAGACGAGCGTCCGCCGGGTCCCCTTCGGCGGGTCAAGCGTCCGGCGACGTGGACCACTGATCATCCACACAACGGGCACGACCCGTCTCCATCAGCATGTTCAGATGGGCCAACGCTTGGCGCTCAGCCAGCCAGTGAAGGGCCTCGGGCACATCGGTGTAGGCCATCTGGGTGATGGTCTCGAGGGATTGCGCGGTGTGGGTGAGCACCGACACGATTTGTGCCTCGCGCCACAATCGGTGTCCAATGTATCCATCCAAGCGCTGGACGGTGTTCAAAATCGGCTCACCGTGCGCCGGATACAACACCCGCGGACCCAAGTCGCGGAGCTGTCGAAGGCTCGTCAAATACGACTGCATGTCACCGTCAGAAGGATCGATCACGATGGTCCCTACACTGGCGATCATGTCGCCGGCCATGAGCAGTTTTCGGTCGGCATGCCATAGACAGAGATGGCCGGGAGCGTGCCCGGGGGTGTGTATCGCCTGCCAAGCGCCAAAGCGATCCCCACCGACTACCACCCGATCGATGGGAAACGAAACCCGTGAGGCCGTCTCTTCATGGGCCCATATGGGCAACTCCAAACGTTGGCTGAGCGGTGTCGCCCCACTGACGTGGTCCATGTGATGGTGGGTCAGCCAAATGGCCGCGAGTTCACCATTTCGCACCACCCATTGGCGGACGAACGCCACAACCGACTCGATCTCATCGGGCCTCGCGCCGCCGGGATCAATTAAAAGACCGGCTCCCCCTCCCACGATGTATCCATTGGTGTGTGTCGCCGGCGGTAGTGTTTGAGTGCGCATGGGTACGTTCCAAACCCCGTGCGCGATGGGATGGCCCAGAAGTTGTGAATACAGGGCTCGCATGGCGGACGGCTCCACCAGTGCCTGTCCCGATCGCCACTGTGTCATCAACTCCGCCGCGCTCAACCACACGACGCCGGCCGGTGCGGACTCATCGCTTCGAAACACGGTCGTTTTCCAGCGGCAGGAAAAGCCGAGTGGGCTCTCGACAGCACAGATCTCCGACGCACCGTGCAGGGGGCCGAGTGGCGGCAACTCGTACACCCCAAACTCGTCCTGATTCCACGCGATTCGCCCATGGTCATCCAGAAACACCCCTCTCGTACGCGCCTGCACAGGAGACACCACCGCGTAAGGGCTTGTACCCGCGTCACGCAAGCGCTGTGGAAGCTCCGACATGAGCCCAGTCTACCATGTTCATGCACACCTGTGGAGATGCGAGGGACGCGAGTGGATCCCGAATGGGCTCATCGTAAGAAAGGAGAATGAATTTGTTTTCCCGGCGCTGCTTTGCTAGTTTTTTTGTTCGGTACACGATCTCTAGGATCGGAGCAGGCAATCAATGACACAGAGCAGAAGGCCATCGACTGTGAAAGACACCTTTTCCCAACAATCCCGGGGATGGCTGTGGTGTCTGCTCATGATCATTGCGCTGGTGGGATGTCCGGCCACAAAGACCATAAACTCTCAACCGGACACGGTCATCCCACCACCCAAGCCCGATGTGGACGTGTGGACCGACATCCGCTGTGAGCCCCAGTGTACCAACAAACAATGTGGGGATGATGGCTGCGGCGGTAGCTGCGGCTCGTGTCTGGGATGTTTGGGAGAAGCGCTCGCGAGTCTCTGCAACCCCGACGGCACATGTGAGCAACCCTGTTGTGCCAATTGCGAAGGAAGGGAGTGTGGCGACGACGGCTGCAACGGCAGTTGTGGAGTGTGTCCGGGGTGTGATGGCCCGGATCCCGCGCTCTGCACACTGCAGGGACAATGTTCCCCGGCATGCTGCCCCAACTGCGAGGGGAAAATTTGCGGGGACGATGGCTGCGGTGGTTCCTGCGGCTCCTGCGGCCAAAACATGTTCTGCAACGATGACGGGCAGTGCGCAGACAATTCTGGATGCGTGCCCGACTGCGTCGACAAGCAGTGCGGCAGCAATGGCTGTGGCGGGATATGCGGAGACTGTGGCACCAGCGCCGTGTGCGATGGAGACCAGCATTGCATTCTAGTGGGCAATGTGGGCGAAGCCTGCGGCGACGTCACCTTTCACGGGGTGTGCGTAGCGAATCAACTCTATTATTGCGTCAACAACGTGTTGCAAATGGTCGGCTGTGAGGCCACAGGCAAGGTCTGCCTGCCCACCAAAGATGGGACCGGATTCGACTGTCAGATCCCGCCTTGTAGCCCCAACTGTGAGGGAAAAGACTGTGGCAGCGACGGATGCAGCAGCACATGTGGTGCGTGCGGCCCCGACAAACTTTGCGTCGATGGCGTCTGTACAGCAATCACTCCCTGCAACGGTGTACCCGCCAACGGCACCTGTGAAGGAAACACCCTCAAGCAATGTGTCAACGACTCGTTGGTTGTGACCGACTGCGCGGCCGATGGCAAAGTGTGTACGATCGAACCCCAGTTCGACATCGCACTTTGTCAAACCGAGACCTGTACTCCCAATTGTACAAACAAGAGCTGTGGTACGGACGGATGCGGAGGGAGTTGCGGCACCTGTCCCGAGGGGCAGACGTGTGCAGAGGATCAACAATGCACTGAGGATGGCGCAGACACTTGCGCCGGAAAGTGCGACGTCCCCTTCGTTAACGGGGCCAACTGCCAGTGTGATGCGTACTGCTTTGTTGCGAAAGACTGCTGTGACGACCTATGCGACGCATGCCCCACGGAATACGCCACTCAATGCCAAGCGCTCGGTAGTACGTGTGCCACCCCGTTCACCGTGGGACCATTGCCCTTTGAGGCGTCCAAAGACACGACGGGAACCACAGCAGATTACAGCTTCTCCAACGACACCTGCCCCGACGAGGACGTGGGATTGGGGCTCCTGTCGAACGATCATGTGTGGTCCTTCACCGCCCCCACAACCGATCTCTACCTGGTGACGTTGGAGGCGCAGTTCGACTCGTTGCTCTACGCCGCCACGTCGTGCGACATCACCGCCGCCACGTGTCTGAAAGCCGATGACAAGATCGGCACCAACAAGACCGAGCTCATTCTCATCGACGTGAACGCCAACGACACGGTGTACATTTTCGTGGACGGTTGGAGCAACTTCAGCAATTATTCGGGCGCCTACACCCTCAAAGTGGAAACCAGTCCCTGACATCCAATTCGCCAAGAGAGTGTGTGACGTATGGTCACGATCGCCAAAATTCGGTATCCTTTGCATCCGTGAATTGCTCCTCCCAAGCGAACCCTTCGATCTGTTCATGGTTCTTCCTTTTTCTGCCTGTTTTCGGCCTTGCCTGCGCGACGACGTCGGCCACAACCACAACGACTCCGCCCGCAGCCCTCGATGCCCAATCCATCATGACCATGGTCTCCGAATTGGCCGGACCGGCATATCAAGGTCGTCTCCCCGGTACGGAAGGCAGCCAAAAAGCACGCGACTACCTCGTGAAGCAATTCCAAGATGCGGGCCTTGAGCCGGTGCCGGCGCGCGGATATCGGCAGCGTTTCGCCGATGGTGTCAACATCATGGGGTGGTTGCCGGGGTGGGGACCCATGGCGGAGGAAGTCATCGTCGTCGGGGCACACTATGACCACCTCGGTACAAAAGACGGAGCGTTGTACCCCGGGGCGAATGACAACGCGTCGGGGGTTGCGGCCATGATCGCGGCAGCGCGTGCCATTCAAGGGGCTCTCCCCTCCCCACGCCGCAGCCTATTGGTCGTCGCCTTTGACGCCGAAGAACAGGGGTTGTTGGGCTCGAAACACTTCGCAAAACTGCCACCCGTGGCCCGGCGACGTCTGTCTGCGGCCATTATCCTGGACATGGTGGGCACACCGGCCCACTCCCAGTGGGGGGATCTCTTGTTCGTATTCGGCGCGGAGAAGAGCCCCGAGCTTGAGCTGCTTTCCAACCGTGTTCAGTCCCCAGACGGGCTACAGGTCGTACGCGGGGGCATCCATTTGGTAGAAAATTCCCCCTTTGGCTCCATGACCCTGTCGGACTACGGCCCCTTCCGCGATGCGGGCATCCCCTTTGCCATGCTGACCAGCGGCCTGAACGCCGTGTATCACATGCCGAACGATACGCCGAGCGCGGTCCGTCCCAGCTTGCTTGCGGGCTCTGCCACATGGCTACAACGTTATCTGACGACGCTGCTGACCCATCCCAGTCGCCCCACGTTCGATCGAGATCGCGTGGACATCATCAGCGACGTGCGCGAGATCGCCGAACTGCTCCACAAGACATTGTTGCCCAACAGCTCTTTTCGAGGGCCGAACATCCGTCAATCTGCCCTAGAAGCCCATTTATCGCGTCTGAACGGCATCCGTCGACGCCTGAGTCGCGGGGGGACCGTGCTCCCTGATGACGCCCTTCAAGCGTCCCATGCGACCTTCCGTCTCATGTGTTATTGCGCGGGCGCCGAGACCGATTGGGCTCCGATGTGCAACAAGTTCTAAGGCTCTTCGGCCCAACGAACGGCGCATCCGTACATAGCGTAACCCTTGACGAGTTCCTATCATTTGAGCGATCCTCCTCGCCTTGCTCAACCAGAGAGGCAAACCATGAGCACACAACCTCGAATTGCAGTTGTCTTGTCGGGATGTGGCGTATTTGATGGCGCGGAGATTCACGAATCGGTGTTGACGTTGCTCGCATTGAGCAAGCAAGGGGCTGCCGTCCAATGTCTTGCTCCCAACGTCGAGCAATTTCGTGTAATGAACCACCTCACGCAGCAACAATCCGAGGAAACACGCAACGTATTGGTCGAAGCCGCCCGGATCGCTCGAGGGGACATCAAAGATGTCCGAGAAGCTCAAGTGGACGATTTTGATGCGGCCATCCTTCCAGGCGGATACGGGGCCGCACTCAACCTGTCAAACTACGGTGTCGCCGGAGCAGACATGGAGATCGAAGCCACCACACTCGACTTCTTGAAAGCCATGGTACGCGCCAAGAAACCACTGGGCGCGTTGTGCATCGCCCCCCCCATCTTGGCCAAAGTCCTCGCCCAAGTGGGTGTGGACAAAGCCCCATCATTGACTGTCGGAGCCGCCGATGGTCCGGATGGCGGCAACCTCACGGCGTTGGGAGCCAAACCGGTGGAATGCACCATTGGCGACGTGGTCGTGGATGAAGCCAATCGTATCGTCACCAACCCGGCTTACATGGTGGAGACCAATTTGACGCAACTTTCCGAAGGCATCGAACGAGCGGTTGTTGCTCTCCTTCGCATGGCTCTCTAAACCTTCTCTGATCCTGGGCGAATGACCTC
>CAUZBV010000256.1:0-5713 GCA_963578115.1 Myxococcales bacterium | reverse complement strand
AGGATCCAGGCCGCCGCATACAACGCCAGTTTGGACAACGTCACCGGTCCAATGTATTTGACCGCGTCCAACTCCTCGAGGGAGTCGAACAAATTGTCGTCCGCAGTCCCCGGGCTCTCATCGGGCCCATCCCGATACGTCACAATGTTGTGTGCCTGGGTCGACGTCAGACCCACTTCCTCCGTCAGCACCTTGGTGGTTGTGGTCGGATGGTTAACAAAGTCTAAAATGGCGGGGACTTCCACCGGACCGCTGTTGTCGTTGAGCTCCGGTGTCCACGTTTCAGCGTATGCATAGAGCTTCGCCAAGGCGCTATCACCCACATACTTGACGGCATCGACTTCATCAACGCTGTCATAAAGATCGTCATCCGCTGTTCCAAACGCACCATCAGCACCATCCCGATGCTCGATGAGATACTTGGCCGCCGTAACGGTCAATCCCGCGTCGATGTCTAATATCGTCAGCGTCGTCGTTGCGTGGTTGAGCATGTCGAGCAACGCTTGGTCCACGCCAGACGTGTTGCCACCCGGCACGGGCACGGACCAGGCCAAGCCAAACTCGATGATCTTGCCCAACGCGCTGCTTCCCACATATTTCACATCATCCACTTCGTCCATGGAGTCGAAGAGGTCGTCATCGGCGCTGCCGAACACACCATCGACACCGTCCCGATGCTCGATGATTTTTCCCGCAGCCGTGGACGTCAATGCCACATCAATGTCCAACACTTTGAGCGTGGTCGTCTCATGGTTCAACATGGCCAGCACATTGATGTAGGGATCTTCTTCCACTTGGCCGGGGATGGGAGCAACCCAAGTCTCCGCATAGATCTTCAGCGCGCTGATCGCAGAGGGCCCCACATACTTGACGGCATCCACCTCATCCATGGTCTCGAAAAGATCGTCGTCCAACGTCCCAAAGAACCCGTCGGGACCATCCCGATGGGCGATCAACTCCGTAGCCGCCTTGGACATCAGGCTAGCGTCATGGTCCAGGACATCCAAATCGGTGGACTCATGGTTGAGCATCTCCAATGTCTTCTCGATCAACTCCGCCTCGGTCAGCGCACCAAGGACCTGTCCATTGGCGAACTCTGCTTCGTCCAATCCCGCGCAAGCGCTGACACCCAGGCCGAGAGCCAGCACGAGAATAGTCCGAATGTTTCTGCCTTCGAATCGCATTTCCGTCTTCCTCACAATGCCGGACATTGCAGCGCGATCTCCCCCGTTGGATCGGCGCCGTCTTGTCCACAGTCGTACCATTGATCTTGGGGGTTCCATCCGCACGTACCGACGTCGTCGCTGCCATCCGTGGCTGTACAATTGACCTTCACCAGTTTGTCCGAAAGGCAAAACACCAGGCTGTCATCAACACAACAGCCCTTGGTTGTGACCTCGCCACATCCCAGTACTTTGCATGCGCCATCGAAGCAGTAGTCACTGCCCGAACAACTCCCACAGGAGCCCCCGCACCCATCCGAACCGCAAGTGCTTTGGCCGCATTGGGGCACGCATTGGCTCACATGGAGCGTAAATGCCCCTTGGCTCTCGCTATACCCATCGACCACCACAAAATACGGAGTTCCAGCCGCCAAGGTCACGGACAATTTCTCGCCGCCCAGGCCCACGATCTCATCAGCCCCCACACACGATGCAGCAACGTCGCTACAATCGCCCAGGATGTAGAGCGACGAATCAAAGGGTGTGTCGCTGGGGGTACCCAAATCGAAGGTGTAGGCCCCAGTGCTGGTCGGCTGAAAACGGAACACCACATCGGGAGCCTCCCCTCCAAGACTCCACCCCGGTTGGTCGGGGCATTCACCCAGCTCGACCTGATAGTTGTCTTTGGCCGTCACCGTGTTGCCCTGGATCGATGCGGGAAGCGAAGACGGATCGATGTCCAATGCCATGTCACACGTATCGTTGGTCACGGGGTCGCATGGACAGGTGCCGCCACATCCATCGGGCTGGTTGCACCCATCACAGTTGGGTATGCAAGGGCCCAGGGACTCAATGTTCAACGCAAACGAACCGTGTTGAAGCTCATCGGTCCCGTCCACCACAATGAAATAGGTGGTGCCGGCTTGGAGGCCCACTTCCAGGTTCTCTTCATCCGGCGCGTCGAGTCCCGTCACGCACGATGAGCCCATGTCTCCACAATCGGACACAATATAGATCACCGCATCGAAAATAAGTTCTTCCAGATGAATACGAAAAATGTCTGTGGAAGTGGGCGTAAGTGCGTAGACCACGTCGTGCCCGCCCGTGGCTCCTGCGGGCTCGCATCCCAACCCCAACGCACCGTAGGAATCCAGCGCGTCTGTGGTGTCCCCAAAGTCATAGTATGGAACACTGACAGAGACCGCACCGCCACAGGTGCTCTCCGACGGCACCACCACGCAAGCCGCCTGCCCCAATTGACAGGTTTCCCCGGGTTGACACGTTCCACAACTTCCGCCACATCCGTCGTCTCCGCACACTTTCCCAGAACAGTTCGGCACGCACTCTTCACAATGTGTATTGATGGAGTAACTTCCGATCGCGCCCTCATACCCATCCACAACCACGAAATACGACGTGTTGGGCTGAGCCAGAAAAACGGCATCCTTGAGACCACTCGCGATACAACTCTCTGCAAAACACCCGCCATCCTGACCGTCCAACACCAGGACATCTGTGTTGTCACTCTCGTCTTCCAAGGTCACCGTCACATACGTCGGTTTCTCCACCGAAATGGAATACGCCTCTTCAGGCCCCGTATAGAGGTAGTCATTGCACCCGTAACTGGCGAACACTTCGGTGGACCCTTCGCCATTGTTTTGACCCGCCAGGCTTTCGCCGCAGGTCAACACAGCCACGGGCGAACAGGTAGGTGAGCACGCGCGAGTGAGCACGCAGGTGGGGTCGTCACAGTCCGTAAGGCCGTCGTTGTTGTCGTCAAGACCATCCTCGCAGTTGCTCTCGGGGGGAGTCTCAACCGTATCGGCGCCCGTCCCATCCGGTCCCGTGTCTGGTGGGTTAACGATGTCGGTGTCACCGGGATCGTTCGCGTCCGTGTCCGAAGGAAGGGGCGTGTCCGATCCATCCGGAGGCGTGGTTCCGCCACCGGGGCTACAGCCCAATGGGCTCCAAACCATCCATATTCCTACCAAACAAGCTGTCCAAAACCGTGTGTTCATAACGCGATCGTTTCCTGTCAGGTTCTCAAGGGCATTCCCCTGGTGCGCCCAAGGTGGTACCATGCCGTCGCTATGTGGCGTCGTCTCCTCCTTATCACCATCACTCTTCTCGTCTCCTCCTGCACGGGGGAAACAAACGGCGTCCCCTGGAGCGACGGCGACGGGGCCGACACCCTACACCAGGACGCCCCTCAAGGAAATGACTTTTCGCAACGACCTCCGCCAGTTCCGGGCGATTATCCCCCAATGACCATCGGCACTTGGAACCTCCACAATTTCTCCAAGTATGGACTCAACGAGTGGCGACTGCCGGACATTTCCGCCAAAGTCCAGGAGTTGGACGTAGACGTCCTGGCGGTTCAAGAGCTCAAGATCGACGAGATGGCGACCGATGAAAGTCAACAGGCATGGACGGGTCTCATCGACTCACTGGACGACTATGAAGGCATCCACGCGCCCTGGGAGACAAACGACACCACCGTGGGCATGCTCTATCGCTCATCCACCGTAGAACTTCTCGAATCCAAGGTGCTCTTTCCCTTCGATTGGCAGCCCTTTCCCCGGCCTCCCTTGGAAGCAAAACTGTCCATCAAGCGAGACGGCAAGTCCATCGAGCTCACTGTGATCGTCCTGCACCTCAAAGCCTTCAAAGATTCCGTCGATCGACGCCGAGAAGCCTGTAAGAAACTCGATGAATACATCCAGAAGTCCGGCAACAAGCAAACCATCGTCATCGGTGATTTCAATGATGATCCCTACGATGCCCCCGCCCAAAACAGTTATGTTGATACCTTTTTGGACACGGAGCCTGGGTACTATTTTGTGACGGCTACGCTGCCTCCGGAGACCGTGACAAGCACCGGGTATTACCATTGGGTCAACGGCCAGAAGATCACCGGCGAGTTCTTGGATCACGCGATCGTCACGGGCGAACTCTATGACCTCTATGGGTCGATCACCCCAGCCGTGGTCGCACAACCCCAATCACAGTTTGCTGCCTGGAAAAAATCGTATTCGGACCACTTCCCCGTACTTGTGACATTTCAGTAGTCGGCTGACTAGTCTGCGCTACCCAACGATTCGAGTGAATCGTCCAAGACGGGATGCTCCTTGAAGTAAGCGTCCAACACCTCACGAGCGACGTGGCTCGATTTAACACGCCAGTCTCCAATACTGACGACCATCGCCGACAGAGCCACTTGTGGAGAAGCCGCCGGCGCAAATCCAACCCACCACGAATAATGCTGACGCTCGCCCTTGTCGGTCTTCGTGGACAGGCTCCCGGTCTTGGCGGCCACTCGGATGCCCTTCAAAACAGGCCCTCGCTTTCGAAAATAGGAGGAAGCCGTTCCAACCTCCGTTGTCGGCACCATCATTCTCGTCAGGGTGTGGGCCGTGGCGCTTCGAATCGCTCGCCACAATGACTGAGGTTGCACCGAATAGAACGCCTTTCCGGCCACCTCATAGCGATCGATGTACTGGGGTGCCATGACCACACCATCGTTGGCGATTGCGGCGGCCAGGATTGCACCATGCATGGGCGAGAGATGCGTGTGATAAAAACCGGCTGCCGCTCTCGCGAACTCCAGTGGGTCCTCGAGAAAGGACGTACGGCTGGGTTCAATGGGAACAATGGCTGGAATTTGACGGTCCCAACCAAAGCGATGCGCATAATGGCTCAAGAGTTCGCGGTTCAAATGACGTTTCGCGAGTTTTCCGTAGATCACGTTGGACGAACGACTGAGCGCTTCCGTCAGCGTTTGGCAGCGATTGTCACGCTTTGGATCATCCACTAAATGTTTCTTCCAGATGCCGCGCCGTCCACCGTGATAACAGGTCACGTGATCCTCTGTGAGCCCGACGGACTCCAATAGTGCCGCCGTGGTCACAACCTTAAACACACTGGCTGCCGGGGGATTCGCGCGCTCGGGAAAATCCTTGATGGCAGGTTCTGCGGTGGATGACGACACGCGGGCCAACACTCGCCCGGTGTGGGGCTCGATGGCCACCACGCTCCCGTAATCCACTTGATATTGCTCCAAGAGCGTTCTCGCTCTCTCTTGCAGCGCTGGCATCAACGAATAGATCAATCGACGATTGTCGCTCAAAGTCTGAACCACTTTGTCGCCCTCAACCGTTGTGCGAGACAAATCCACCTCGCTCACAGGAACATGCTCATTGAGATTCAACAGGGGCACCACTGGCGCCGTGGCCCCCTCCTCAACATTGCGTTGTTCCGCAGACGGTGTGGGTAAAATGGATGACTGAGCGCGAACCACTGCGGGCACGTTGGACGCCGCCCAAACCGGCGCGTCCTCCCAAGTGACCCAGGCCACAATAAGTCCTGCTAAGAACCCCACCAACCCGCAAATGCTCATTCCGCGTCGGTCAAATGTCGGCATGGTCGCTCCACAACCTCAGAAGTGCGTGGAAGGAGTGTAGCAGTCCGAAATGCTACTGCAATAAAAGGATTGGGCACGATGTCCGGGTCCCCATCCCTTCCGCTCAAATCCCCAGTAGGGTTGACGGAAA
>CAUZBV010000255.1:0-5722 GCA_963578115.1 Myxococcales bacterium | reverse complement strand
CAGCTACAATTGGCGACCGGTTGAAAATGCCGCAGCCGACACGACGGATTTGGCGCCGACCGCTGCACTGGAAGATATCCTTGATGGCCTGTACGGAACCGAAGACGATGCCTACAAAATCGGGCTTGTTTACAGTTCCGGCGACCCCGGTGAGGTCACGACCCACCTGGCGCCCTTTTATGATGTGACCCTCCCCAACGTCACGGCAGGGAGCAGCAGTGGCAAGGCGGACGGCGGCCACGGCACCCTGGTCGTTACCGATTCGGACCGACTGCGTGTCGGCGGTTATTACGCCACGCGCTGGATGCCCGAAATCCAACTGGTTGCCCCGGATGTGGACGGCATTCTACATGACGGGGCGAGCCCCATTGACATTGAATATACCGTCCAAGGTGGTCAACCGCCGTACGAGGTGCGTTTGGTATCTCAGCTGGATGGCGAACTGGAAGCGCAAGACATCACCACCGACAACGGAAATGGCGCCGCATCGGTGGTACTGCACAACGGCCGGCACGACATGCGCCTGTGGGTTGCGGATGCCCGTGGGGCCAACGCACACTTTGATTTTCCGCTCTTTATCCACCACTCGGCACTGCCCGACTTTTGTGAGGACGGCGGGAATTGCCCGGGCTCCAAGCCGGGACCGCCAAAAGTGGTGACCGGAACTCAGCTTGTCCAAAACAACGGGTTGCGATTTGAACTGGTCCCTGGACACATCTTGGACCCGCCGCAGGCGTCGCCCATCGCCCGGAAGTTCTCCATGTCATCCACCGCCAAGGTCAGCAGAACCGGCTATTGGCATGTAGAGATGGAGCAGTGGCGATATATGCTCGCCTACAGCATCCCCGGGGAAAGCTTGCAACTGGTCCTGCGGAGCAACAAGTGCAAATCAGGCCTGTTCAAAGAAGACAGTCCCTTCAACACACAAGGGTGCGGCGCTTGTGATGTTCCGTCCGGCGAATTTGCCACAACGCTTGGACCCACACAAACCACGTTCCGGCCAAACAGCGTCAAGCCGCTAAGCGATATCACCATCACCAATCAGTCCACCGGTTCTTATAATTCCACAGTCACCATTCTTAACCTGCCCGGCGATCTAACTTTGTTTTTTCGGTACGAGCCTGTCATCACGCTGTGCGCACCCGACATCGGTGGCTATAGGCAAGTTATGGCCAATTGGGCCCCAAACGTGTGGCAAAAACGCCCGTTGGGTCTGGGCCGCTGTCCGGGTTTTGTGCCCCGTGTGGATTGGCGCTACATTCCGCCCCAAGACGGCGTGCCCTGTGAAACGCTGCAAAAGTTCTGCAAACAAAACAAAGGCGTCGACGCAGACGGCATCCCGTTTTGTAGCCTGGCCACCATCAACCACGCCACCGGCGAAATCGGCAACCAAACCCCCGTCTCCGACGCATTTATCGAAAACAAGATTTGCCAAGAAGCAAACTACAAATACCAACGCCTGGTTGTCGACTTGTACACGGTGATCGTTCCACATACAGCCCAGTCTAATGCCGCTTTTGCCAAAGTCAGCGACGAGTCTCCGGTAATGACCAACACACTGGGTATCATCGATCGAACCAAGCAACCATTCGCGCCCACCTCGGGGGATCTGTGGACCCACATTCGACCCATTCCCCAAGAAACCGTGGCCAATTTTTCCACGATTTTCAGTAAAACGGATCCCAACGACAAACCGGCGTTCGACGACTACCACGGAAAACGAGTGAAATTCGCCCTGGTCAAGGGAGCCTCTAAGATCAAGACCCATCTGGGGGATATGGTGGCCTTCCTCGGGTGCAATGATCTGCGTGATTTGAACGACAATGCCACCTGCACGCATATTCACGAGCGGTGGTCACCCAGTGTCGTTGGCTGGAAGAATTACGAATACCATGCACTGAGTCCACAACGGGTGGACGTCATCGCCTTGAAATGGAACGCGGGAGAAATGCATCCCAATGTGCGGCCGGAACGGCTTGTCGGAGTGGGCACGACAGGAACGGCAGGGGCATCCAAATCTCCCGAGGGTTTGGCCGCCGCACCCGGCGTAAGACAGTTATTCTGGTTGCGCTCGCGCGGCCAGAGCGATCCGTATGCTCAGGGCCGACCCAACTGCGATCCAAGCCACAAACCCTCGGCCAAAGACATTGCCTCGGGTCTGTATTGCCGAACCAATCTGATGCCCTTGTGGGTGGCCCCATGATGCCACGAACAAAGCCCATGAAGAAGCAACGATGGACAGTCAATGCCGCTGGAAAAGGACTCATGGCAGTCCTCTGCCTCTTTGCGATTAATCACTGCAAGGGCGTGGAGTCGGCGCGGCTGACAGACTCTCCGACGGCCCAAACAATGACGGTGGCGAAAGTCCCCGCAACGCAGCAACTCTCCACTCGGACCTCGCCACTGTTGTGCACCGATCCCACGCCCTGTCCGGAGAGTGAAAGCAAATGCGACGACGGCTCGTGCATTCCCAGCGAGTGGATCTGCGATGGTGAGTATTTCGATTGCCCCGACAAAGACGATGAAGATTGCCCTGCCTCATTTTCGCTCCAAGTGACGGCGGTCTGCAATGGCAGCTCGGGGCGTGTGGCCGCCAGGCTGGATCGCGGCCAACGACACCGCTACCAGGTCTCGGTGGTGGCCGGGGACATCATCGAGGCGCGTGTGTATGGCGGGGTTGGATTTGATTCGTTGATGAAAATAACCAACGCCGCCGGTCAGATTGTCGCCTACAACGACGACGCCCGCGGCTCGGATGCGGGACTGTCCTGGGTCGCCACCGCAACCGATACAGCTACCGTTTGGGTCAGTGAATCGGTGGACGAAGGTTTTGAGGGCGTCGAACGGCCCGCCCGCTATACGCTCCACATCCTTCGCAACGGCGATCCCCTCACGCGCAACCCTCGGGGCTGCCTGTTGCCCAACGAATACACGGATGCGCCCATCGTGCTGCTTCCCGCCAGTCAGGTACCGGCCGAATCCAATCCCATGTACTGCATCGGTGACTGCAAAGATGAACCCGAGACGTGCAGTGGCCCATCCAATTGCCCCGAAAAAGAGATCTGTAACTCCAGCGTCAATTGGAAGCACGCCTGGTGCGAAGGCTTGTGCGAATGCGTGCCGGCCTGCCTCTGTGTGAGTCCCGACCCCTTCAGCAACGACTGTCTACAATGGGAAGATCAGTGGGATTATTCGCTGTGCAAAGGACCCAACCCCAGCCCTTATTGCAACTAAGCGCTATTGAATTACGGCGATGAGTGTAGGGCCCGACGTCTGAAACGAGTGGGTAAGCGCCCGCTGAAATGCGTCCAACGTCGACACGGCCTGGGCCGGTACACCGAATCCATTGGCCAAGGCCACGTAATCGATGTCGGGACGGTTCAACGTGGTGAGCGCATCGCTGTCTCCCACCACCGGTGCGTTCGTGCGCATGAGCTCAAATTGCAGGACAGCGTACTTGCGATTGACCAACACGATGGTGGTCACGTCCAGCCCTTCCCGTGCTTGGGTCCAGAGCGCTTGGATGGTGTACAGCGACGCGCCGTCGCCCACATAGGAGATGACCCGTCGGTCGGGACACGCGATGGCCGCTCCCGTTGCTGCGGGCATGGAGAATCCCAGAGAGCCGCCTTTGCACGTGAGCAAGTCGTGGGGCGCGGCCCCCCGAAGACTCGAATACAGGGGCAACGAACCGGTGATGCCCTCGTCCACCACGATGGCATTGTCCGGCAACGCTTGAGCCAACGACCGACAAAGGGTCACTGGCTGCAAGGCGCCCGTCACGCTTGCTGCCTCCAACGTCTCAGCCCCCATCACCTCATCGCTCGTGCAATCCAACGCCTGTGCGAGTGTGTCCAACACAACATGACCGTTCCCGTGGGCGCCCACCGTGTCCACCACTGGACACCCGTCGGGGGCGAGTGACGGCGCTTGTCCTTCGTAACCGAAGAAACAAACGGGTGCGTCGGCACCCACGAGAACAATGCGATCATGATTGGCAAGCTGTGCGCGGGCTTGGAAGGGCAGATACGCCAAGCGCTCGGGGGCTGACACACCCGGTGAGCGCCGCACACACGTTGGAAATTGTTCGAGCAACACGGTTCCGCCCACCCGATGGGCGATCTGGTGTGCTCTGCGAAGAGACTCTTCGTCGCCCATGGCGCCGCCCAAAAGCAGGAGCGGGGAACGCGCTTGACGAAGTTTTTGAGCCTCGTCATCCACATCCACGAGCGCGTGGATGTCCAGCGATTGCGATGCAAACCCGATGGACATGGCCGTCGCCGGTGTGCTGTTCTTCTCTTCCATCACATCCGCGGGCAACACCAACATGGAGACCCCGCGGCGGGGACCTCGCGCCGCTTGAATGGCGCCTTGTGCAGCCGAGGTCACCCAACGCGTGTCGAGGACTTGGAGCACCCACTGCGCGGTCGCATGCGCTATGGATTCAATGTTGGAGTGCAGAGGCGGATCGTAGGGACGAAGCCAACGCGTATGGTCGCCGATCCAGCACACTACGGACGATTGTGCGCGCTTCGCGTTGTGCAAGTTGGCCGACGCGTTGGCCAGACCCGGTCCCAAGTGCAACAACACGCTGGCGGGTTTGTTGGCCAACCTCGCATAACCGTCGGCCGCGCCGGACGCGACCCCTTCGAAGAGCGTGGGCACAGCCCGTATCTGGTCGTGGGCTCGCAGAGCGTCCACGATCGCCATCTCGGTGGTTCCGGGGTTAGCAAAACACACGGCCACCCCTTCACTCACACTGGCGCTGATCAAGGCGTCCGCACCTCGTCGACTGACCGCGCGTTCATCGCCCACGGTGACAACCGATTGCATTGGCGGGCAGGGGGTGTTCACAGTGTCTCCGGCGCCCGATCGATCTCTCGAACAAAACCTCGAACAAAGGGGAGACCGCGCAGGACCACGGCCCCGGCCACAAAGACCGTCCACACCAGCTGAAACGCCAGGATCTGAGCACCGGGTGCAAAGTCGGTTAATAGGAGCCACGCCCCCTGGACAGCGCCAAAACCGGCCACGTTAATTGGCAACGCTCCCACGAGCATGATGATTGGAAAATAGGTGGCCATGGCCCACAGCGGAATGTCCAAACCAAAAACACGGGCTGCAATCCAGGTCGTACACACCCAAACCACAACTTGAGCGATCCGAAGCCCCACCTGCGCGAAGCCAACACGCCTCGGAATCAACGCCCACGGCTCGAAGAAGGAAAACCTCCCAAACAATTGGTAAGGGCCCAGCACCAGAAAGAGGCACAGTACTAGCGCCACCGTTCCGGCGATGATGTGCACCGTGTGCGGGACGACATCGCCGGTGAAAAACAAGGCAACAGACGCCACGGTACACACGGAGAGCAAATCGGCTGCCGCGATGTAGAGCATGGCCCCACCCGCCAATCCGGCGCGTGTTCGGGTAAAGCGTCCAATCCATACCGCGTAGGCACCGTGACCGGCCACGTACCCAAAGATGTCCAAGAGGGACGAGCCCGCTTTGGCCTTCAAAACATGCCAATAGCGGGTGGACGCGCACGCACCACGAACGACCAACTGGTCGGCCCAAGCCACCAAAAGCAGGGTGAAGATCACACCAATTAGTGCAATCGGGATCGCCGGGAGTGGATCGCCTCCGGTCAGTTGGCGGCGGATTTCATTGACCGGGTATTTATATAGGATTGCGGCGATCACACTCCCAGTGATCACGAAGGGTG
>CAUZBV010000254.1:0-5723 GCA_963578115.1 Myxococcales bacterium | reverse complement strand
GACAATGTCCTCAGCGTTCGCTTTCCCATGGGTTTCGTTCCGGCCGTTCTGGGCCGATTGCACGGGGTCGAGATTGGACACCGCGGCATCGTCAAGGGGCGCGGTCGGGAGCTTCAATGGCCCTTGTTTCGATTCCATTTTGTCGGTGGAATCGCTCCCATCAGAGGCCCAATCCTCCGGCATCTGGGCACAGGCCGTTGTAGTCAAAAGAGAAATAAAGATAAAACAGGCTGCTGTACGCATAACCACCTCCGCTGAGCTTTCAACCAGGCGACATCCAACTGGAAGTCGCCTGACACGATGTTGACCGGGGCCCCTCGCCCCAGTAGTGAAAGACCTCTGTTGAAGGCCTCCGTCCCGACTGTCTTAGAGGCGATCACATCGGAATGGTTCCGAACATTTGTCATTTTTCTTTCCGGTCCCTAAGGGACCGCATTTATTCCTGTTTTCTTGGCGTCGGTGTCGTGGCTTGAGTCCTCTGAAGCGGCCCTCTGGGAACCAATGGGACTTCGGGGTGTCGGACAGAGTGGCTGCATGCGGATGCGGATGATGGTGTCGGGCGGGAGTAGCGGATGAGAAAGCAGCAGCGTTCGAGGTTGGTGCGGCGACGGCGGGTTATACGGACTCATGGCTGGCGACACGACCTGTGGGACGTTCCCTTGATGGAAAGCCTCGGTTTCAGTGGCGGTGTGCACTTGCTCATCTTGGTGGTGGCGTCCACGTGGGTAATGGAGAACGTAGGCCCGGTGAAGCGCTCGGGGGTCAAGGTCTCCAGCTACACGCGCGCAAGCGTTCGTTCCGAGTTTGCTGAAACCGTCGAGGAGGGTTGGCAGGACCAGGGATCACAGGACAACGTTGCGGAATTGACCATAACGATTGCCGAACTCGAGGGGCTCGGAGCACGAAGCAGTAAGCCGGAGAATGACTGGCCAGAACTGTTGGTCCCTCTGCCAAGACAGATCCCCACACGGTGGGGACCGGCAAGAGAGCTTGTGGCAATGCCGGTAGAGGAGTCCCATGCGTCCAGCGGTTCCAATCGGGCAGCCGGCCCCGGGGCTGAAAACACCCCAGCTGACGTCGATATTGGGAAAAGGGCCAGAGTCTCCCCACGCGTTCAGGGTGCCTGCTTCGGACAGGTCGACGGAAAGTACGCGTCATCGGACTGCCCAGGGGATCGGATCCTCACCGCTACCGAAGCCGCATTCCTTGATGTGGTGCGCTTTTGGGAAGGCCTCGACCCCAGCGTCACCCAGCGGCCAGGGCGCGTTAGCCTGACGTGGCGTATCGACCGGAGTGGTCGCGCCGTCGATCTGGAAATTTTTCGGGATGACGTGGGCCAAGCCGAGGTGATCCAGTGGATCTTGGGGCGGGTTCGAACGATCCAATACGGCGCTGACTTGGCTACGGGATGCAAGGTTGTGTGGCATATTGGTTTTGGCGTTAACCTGCACGGCATGGATGTGACCCTTGCTGAGTTTCAGATGCGTGTCATGAGCGACGGGATCCTGGATGTGGGCGAATTCATCGACCTGGAGGCTTTGGTGTACGACGACAATCGAGTGAGTCGTGCAGAGCTCAGTATGCTGCGTGCATTCGAAGGTGGCACGAAGCGAAAGGACATCGACGTGCTCTGGGATGACTTTCTCCTGAAGGCAGAGGACGACTACCGGAACAGACGGGTCAGATCCCTAGAAACACCCCCGAGTATGCCTCCTGAGGAGGGTTCGTTGGACCCTCACGCATGCAATCCGCCTCGTCCCCACGCATTGGCCGCTACCCCTAGGGGAACCCGGGGGGGCTGCACGTGCCCGGCGTGATGGGCTTTGTGCACATGGCTTGGCAAGGACAGAGGATGGCGCCTGTGCATTTCCCGCCCATGCAATCGTCGTCGTTGTAGCACTGCATCATGGGCAGTAGAGGCGGCTGGCACACGCCATTGGACTGCCCCTGGGCCACTGCGCAGGCTCCACCCGCACAATCCAAGTCCGTGGCGCAGCATTCTTTGGACCCACCGCCGTTTCCTTCGGGTCCGCACGTGCCCATCTGGTCCGGCATGAAGCAGAAGGAACCGCATGGGCAGATAATCGCTCCTGTGCACGTTTCGACCGGACCGTTGCAGTCGTTGTCGGTCCAGCAGAGACCCATCCCGGCGATGGGCTTGCACACCCCGATCGATCCGGGCATTGGGACGGCTGCGCTACCACCAAAGAGTACACACTGCTCGCCCGCGACACATTCCGAGTCCTGAGTGCAGCAGCCGGCACCCGGGCCTCCAGGGCCGGCGTCCATGCAGGCACCGGGCATGTTGTTCGCCGGATCGCAAAACCCACCGCACTCACAAAGGGCGAGTCCAGAGCAGATCTGGCCGTTGTCACACTCCGAATCCGACCAGCAGGTCCCCAGTGGCGCCGGGTCGACGCAGACTCCCTTTTCCCCAAATGGGGTCGGGGGCAAGCCGGGAAGCGTTTTCCCAGTGGTCACACAGATCTGAGCGCCGTCGCAGTCGGCGTCCGTGTCACAGCAACCGGGCAGGATGGGTGTCGGGGGACCGCAGGAACCCGGCGTGTTGCCCATCACACACGTGACGTCGCAGCCGCACAAGATGGCACCATTGCAGGGGCCACCATCACACACACTGTCGTTGTAACACTGGCCAAATTTGAGTTTCTGCACACACTCGCCGTTGGTGCTCCCATCGGCTACCGCGCAGGAACCGCCGGGACAATCCGCGTCCGATGCGCAGCACTTGCCGGGACCGGGGCCTGGGCCGTCGGTACACGTCCCGATCTTGTCCGGGACAAAACAAGCGGCACCGCAGGGGCAGACGATGGCACCATCGCAGCTGGCCGTTCCAATGCAATCCAGATCCGACCAACACTCGCCGGCCTTGGGTTGGGCCTTGCACACGCCGCTGATTATGGTCTCGACACAGATTTCACCGCCACCGCAATCCGCTCCCGTTGCGCAACACCCCGGTGGTGTTTCGGTCGAGGCGCATGTCCCCGTGGTGTCGGGTTTGGCGCAGACTGCGCCACAGGGGCACAACACCACGCCTTCGCACGAACCCACGGTGCCGTCGCACTGGCTGTCGTCCCAACATTGGGTGGCGGGTGGCAGAGGTTTGCATACACCGCCTGTGCTCGTGTCTGTACAATGCTCGTTGGGGTTGCAGTCCGTGTCCTTGACGCAACAATTGGGTCCCGGCCCCGCCTCGCAGTTGCCCAGCATGCTGACGCAGTTCATCTCACACCCACAAATGGCACCCCCCGCACAGGTTCCCTCCAGACAGTCTGTGTCGTCATAGCAGCCGCCCTCCGGGGGAGCCTCTGCGCACGCTCCTGCGCCGCCTTCGGCGGGCTCCAGGCAAATGAGCCCCACTTTGCAGTCTGGGTATTGGTCCGTCACGATGTCGCAGCAGGCGCCTACGTCGCCCGGCCCGGGGCCCGTGTCTGTGACGCATGTGCCGGGCGAGGAGGGTGCGAAGCAGTCCATGCCACAGGGGCAAATGATGGCATCTTTGCATTGTTCCCCGGCATCCGCGTCGCAATGCGAGCTGTTGTAGCAGGCCTTGTCCGAGGTGAATCCCTCCACGCATTCGCCGTCGTCCCCTCCATCGGTGACGGCGCAAACCCCATCGTCTTCGCAGTCTGCATCCGCACTACAGCACGTGTCGTCGGGGGGCGTGCCACCCTTGCAGGTGCCCGCTTCGGTTCCCTGAACGCAAACCACACCGCATGGGCAAATCGATGCGCCATCGCACGGACCGCCCTCCCCGCAATCGGAGTCTTCGAAACAGTCGCCATCCTTCAACACCGCGGCGCATACACCGGGTGAATCTCCCGCCCCAAGGCAAAAGGCGTCCTGCGCACAGTCCACATCGCCATTGCAACAACCGGGCGCCAAGGTGGCGTCATCTGCTGTCGTGGTGTCCCCAGGGGGAGTCACCGTATCGGGGGGTGCCGTCGTGTCGTTGTCGCCGATATCCACGGGGGTATTGTTTCCGTCCGCGTTGTCCGCAGCCTCTTCACCACACGCCATGCACAGCACCGCGATCGCTAGCAAGAGAAGTCGTCGCATTGTTTCCTCCAGATTTGGGCCGCTGCCAGGATAGCACAAGCCAATTGAGCAATTCTATGGAGAGTTGGGCGCAACCGCCTGGTCCGACTGTGCGGACGGCGGCGTAGCCTGCGTGGTGGACGTGGGAAGTTTCTTGGGGTGGGTTACTTCCAACGCCAACGACACAATGTCCGACGCCCATTGCTTGGATATGGTCCGGCCGCGCGCCTTGAACCATCCATAATGAATGCCGTCATGTTGTCTGCGTTTGAGCCCCAGTGCCTCGACCGACTCTCGATAGTTCAGATAGGGGCGGTGTGAGGGTCGACTATTAAAGACGGTACAGCGTCCATCGAGCGTCTTCTCGTAAAAGGCTGCGAAGGCATCTTGACTGTCCTGGGGCCAGTAAAAATGATCGCTGGGAGTGACCCACACACACGCGCTGTCTTTCTTGAGGATGAGGTCAGCGACGGTGTGGACCCGCTTGACGACGCGTCGCCATCCTTTCTCCATCGAGCCCATGTACCAGGAGTTGCCACCCAGCTGCACGATAGTCAGGTCTGGTTTTATCTTGCGCAGAAGCGTGCGCAGTTTTGGGGTTCGGCAGGCCCTTTTGAGACACTTCGGCCCGTCGGCTTCGGTGCAGGGGTTCTTCGCGCAGCCTTTCACATGTTGCAAGCGGCCCCACCGATTGATTGTGATGACGCCGCAATGGGAAGAGTTCCCACCGAGGAAGCCCCCTTCTGCCTTTCCACAGGCTCCAACCAGCGTGACTTTGGCGTCCGGATACGCCTTGCGGAGAATCTTGTGCAGCTGCCGGCCAAAGTACCCGGCGCCGTGGGAATCGGCGAGCACAAGCACCGAGCGGATGACCTTGACCGGGGCAGGGGAGGGGCTTGCTTTCACCGTGTCTTCCGCCGGATCTGGCGGCGTCGCGAGTACACTCGTGTGCACACTAGAAGCGAGCAGAAGGAACCCCAGAAATACGGTCCAAATGGGTGGTTTGTGACATGAATGTTCCATTGCAGCGGCCGACCATACCGCTAGAACACGGAAGTGACAACGATTTCTCGTTTAGAGAACCACAATCCTGTCCGGACGCGCGACTATTGCGCACCATCTTCGTCGGTGACGGTGAAGCCATCGGGGGTGGCTGCGAAATAGACGCTGCCGACACACCACTCCACATTCCCCTCCAACGTTGTGGCTGCGCCGCCGCTGATGGACGAACCAAAGCCGTTGGCAGCGTTGCTTGCACCACCACTCACGGACGCAAACTTACCAAGCGTCGAGTTGTCCTGCCCCGCCGAAATGGAGGAGAAGTCGCCGGTCGCGATGTTGCCGAAGCCTCCGCTGACGGAGGTATCCAATCCCATCGCCCGGTTATAAATTCCGCCGCTGACGGCGGAATTCATGCCGATGGCGAAACCGAAAACACCGGCGCTAATGGTGGAGTACTTTCCTTCCGCGCGACCGTTTTGACCGCCGGTAATGGACGAATACTCACCCTTGGCAAAGTTCTGCCAGCCTCCCGTGACGGATGAATAGAGCGCGTCAGCCGTGTTCTTGTATCCGCCACTTACCGATGCATGGCTGTTGACCGCCGCGTTCTTTTCACCGCCTGTTACGCTAGAGGCGTTTCCTTCTGCGGCGTTCCATGTGCCGCC
>CAUZBV010000253.1:0-5738 GCA_963578115.1 Myxococcales bacterium | reverse complement strand
CTCACGCCGACAATGTCGACAATGCCATGAATCCAGCCAGGACACGGTGCTCGGTTTCAATGAACTCCAACTGAACGGGGACAGTGGCGTCGAGCTGACACGCATCGTCGAGATGGGGTTGCTTTCCCACGCACCCGCCGATCCGGCGGCGACCATTGGGGAACACGACACCCTCACCTCGGGCTTCCTGGGTTATCTGCAAGGAAACTGTGTTGCGTGTCACAACGGAACCGACGGTCCGTCGAGCAGTTTTGACCTTCGACCGGACGTGGCTTTGGAAAACCTCATCGACCATCCCACCGACAGCACAGCAGCGCTGAGTGGAATCCGGGTCATTCCGGGCAATCCCCAAGACAGCATTCTGTATCAAGGGATCTCCGGAGAAACAGACGATCCGGAGGTCAAAAACATGCCGCCAGTCGGTGTTCAAGTGCTCGACGAGACGGCCATTTTACTGGTCTATGATTGGATACTCTCCCTATGAACCATGCTCTTCTCTCCCTATGCCTTGTAGCAGCCCTTGCGTGCTCGGCCCCCTCCGGAAGTTCATCCACGGACATCGATTCCACAACGCCCCCCCCCGGACCGACATTGACTTTCGAGCCCATTCCATTGGAAGGAAGTCCGGCGCTCGTCACCGAATTCGATTTTCTTCCCGGATCCATGGAGTTTTTTGCGGCGGAGAAAAATGGCGTCATTTACCACTATGACTTGAACCAAGGGCAAGCCGCCCTTCTGGGACAATTCCAACTCACCGGAGTCTTTGATGAGTTGGATTGCGGTGTGCTCTCGCTCGCGTTCGATCCCCAGTTCGAGACGAACCATTTCTTTTACGTTGGACTGTGCGAGAGCATCACCACCAACAAGATCGTTCGATACCAGTTCGATGCCAACAACTACGACGGCATCGACGCCACCGCCGCCGACATCGTCTCCGCAGGATACTCAAAAGCGTCCAAGCCTTTTCATAACATTGGGTCCATCGGCTTCACGCCCGAGGGATACCTGTGGGCCGCGTTCGGCGACAAAACGGGAAAAACGAACGCACAAGACAACTCAAACAACTTGGGGACGCTCATTCGTATCATTCCCAACCGCGAGCCCTCGGGCGAGGGTCATGAGCCCGCGCCCGACAATCCCTTTGTAGGACAAGAAGGATTGAGCCCCGACATCTATGCCTACGGCCTTCGCTCTCCCTGGAAGGTCGTCTTGGACAAAAGCGGTCGCTATTGGGTGGGGGATGTGGGCGCCGATGCGTTCGAGGAGATCGATTTGATTACGGAGCCCGATCAAAACTTTGGGTGGCCACAAGAAGAAGGCTTTTGCCAAAAAAACTGTGAGAAATTGACCGATCCCCTCACGGTGTGGGGGCACGATGACGACGATGATTACATCGCCGACGACGAGGACGCAGTCCCCACGGCGGCACGGGTTGCGTGGGTGGGCGTAGAGTACCGCGATGAGGGCGCTGATCCCTATCAAGGGCATCTGACGGGACGAACGTTGTTCGGCGATTATTGCCTCGGTTTCATTCGACTCGCAGAAGTGGATGAGTCCGGTACGCTCGTATACGACCAGCACGTGGGACATCTGCCACTCGCGTCCGCATGGCGCCAAGCCGCGGACGGTTATGTCTACACCGTGACGTTTGGCCTGTGCGAGACCAAGAAGCTTCCAGACCCATTGCCCACGAGTCAACTGTACCGAGTTGTCTTGAAATAGCACACCGGCGCTTGAATTAATCGCTGTATCGCTCGGATACCAACGTGGCGACCGTTTCTCGGGTGCTGGCTTCACAGTACCCAAACTCGGACATCATTCGGTCCAAGGTCTCCTGTCCCCGACGCTTGTCGCTGGAAGACAACGTTTCTCGCTCGTCTCCCAAGTACTTCAGCAGGTCCGAAGCCATTTTTCGAATGCCCTGCCTTTGCTCTTGGTAATAGGAGTTCTCAAGCTCAGCAAAGAGATCGGGAAAGAGTTCGCGATAATCCGTCTCGTCCAACGTGCTCCCACCACGGGTCGCAGCGCCAATGCGCCCAAGTACTTCACTACGAAATGTTTTCGCGTCCTTCTGAATGCTGAATCGGGTTTCCAACTCTTCCATAAACGACGTATCCGGCTCTTCGAACTTGCTTGTGAGTTCATTGAAGAGTTTCTCCCCTCGGCCAGCATGGCTCACGTGCGTTAGATAGCGTTTGAACAAGTCGTCATATTGCACGCTTGTCACAAGCCCCATCGCACGATGAAGCTCGTCGTCGGCAAGATCCAGCCAGCGCTCCTTGACCACGTCCATCAATTCAACGTAATTGCGATATGTCCCCTGCGCTTCCTGATTGAGGAAGGGGTACACATTTTTTTTCGTCACCAGCTCGGCGATCTCCTCCATCACTGCGAGCGGAGACACTGTCTCATAATCGGATCGTTGAGCGGCATTGAACAGTGCGACTTTCATTTCCCGTGGGCTCGCTCCCGTTGCCCCCTCGTACTCCGATTCGCTGATCGATTCGTTGAACAAGGCCGTAACGTGGGTTCGTAGCACTCTGGCCTTTTCCAGCGGCATGCCTGTTGGGGTTTTTCCATCGGCGTACAGATCGGCTTTTTGAATGGGGGTCAATGAAGCAATAATGGCCCGTATATTCTTTTCATATCGTTCTGGGTTGGGCTTCTTAAGTCGCGTCAACACAGCCCACAACGCCGCCACAAAGGTTGTGTGTGGTGCCAACCGTTTCTGGACCTGTTCGCTCGTCACCTGATCATCATAAATCTTCTGCTCTGTTCGGTAGCATCGCAGATAGGGCACACGCACCAATTCGATGCGGGCCTTAAAGCTAGACCAGTCAGGATACTCTTTGAATGCGGCCAGATGAACCTCATTGCTGGAGGCAAAAAGCACCAAATCAAGGTGCATAATTTGGGTGGGCAAAGTCACGCTGCCCTTTTCTGCCGTGGACAAGAGATACTTGAACGAATCCAGCGGACGCTTGAGCAGGTCGTTGTATTCGATGACTCCCCGATTGGCATCCACCAGGTCCCCGTGGGCCTCAAAGAGAGTGGTGTTCTGTAGAGCCAAGGGCAATGACGCCAGACTTCGATCCCCAGTCAACTGACGGACCGATGCATCCACGTGGAGCTGAGGTTCCACCGTCACCGCACCGCGTCGATAGCGCCGGCTGATAAAGAATCGTTCCACTTGAATGTGTTGCAGGACGTCACGCCAGTTTCCAGAATAGCTGTTGTACAACCGGTCAAAAATAAGCCGGTTTCGCGGTGCGAGATCGCCCTTGTTAAAGATGTCTGAAACAGTGGATTTGTTGGGTTCGTCGCTGGACCCAAGAACGGACTCCATAAGGTCACTGCGCTCCGCCTTCGGTATGAGCAAGAAAGGATGATCGCGCAATTCACCGGGGATTGTGGCGTCCAGTTCATCTTCTGCCAGATGAGCAAAGCTGCTGTTGGGCAAACCCGGCTCCCTGCCCTCACCACCGAAGCCCAGCGCATTCTTCATGACCGTGCGCGTTGGGAAGACCCAATTGAAACAATACAACGCGCCTTCGTCGATGTGACTATAGGCTTCCAGAGACCGAGCAATACACTCCAAGATAGATGACTTCGCTGAGCCATTGGGCCCATGCAAGAGAATGAGCTTGTTGACTAATCCTTGGCGTCGAAAGTTGCTTAGGATCCGGTAAATATGATCTTGAACCCTTGCGTGGCCGATCAGCCGGTCCTTCCCCTGCTCAAAGGGGGTATCAAAAAGGTTCCAATGTCTCTCGGTGTTCACCGCTGTTTCCACTTCGACGTCACCAAAAAACTCAAAACTGTCCACAATGTATTCGGCTGCGTTTCTGGCATGTCGCCGCGGATCGGCGAGGAAGAGTTCCATATATTCGCCAAACGTCATGACGCGACGAGTCGCCCCATAGTCTTGTTTCAGACGTTCGGTGATTTGATCCAGCGTATCTGACGCGTTCATTCATTCTCCTCGAACCGTCCTCGCCCGGCAGCGAAAAAGGGGATCATTGTCCATGCTGAGTCGATCATCCAACGAAGAAGGGACATCGTCAACGAGAGGCTTGTGTTACACGAATATTCCACGAGACATCCTTCTCGCGGAGAACGCATTTCTCCTTAACGCAAAGGCTAAACTTGACTGTGCCAGCCATTGTCTCCTCCCCGGAACGAACACCTTTGAGGGCGATTCCGATCGTGGCGTTGCCCTCTGCCATTCGAACGTCCGTCGCCTGAAAGGTCGTTTTTTGCAATGAGACCGATCCGTCGGCGCCCAGCGGTTTCAGTGACAATTGGGTCGGATACGCGTCGTTGTACTTCCACGGTGCAGTGGGAGCGAGCAACAATGTGGCGACCCTACTCTCGCCTTCAACGATCGCAACATCCTTGGTTTGCACCGTATAGATGGCCGACTTTTCGGTTGGCGTGGGCGCGACCGGTGTGGCCGTGTTGGTCTTCTGACAGCCACAAATCAACGTCAGTAACGCCACCAACATCAAGGGATTAGCGGCTCTTTCCAGTCGAAATGTCATTGGGCTTTGACGTGTACTTTGAATTCTTGCTTCCGAAACAGGCGACAAATATCCGCCTTACACACGCTAAAGTCCATGGTCGCGGTCATCGGAAATTTCCCGACACGTTTGGCGGTCGCAGCAACCTTCACGCCCTTTTCCCAATTGTCTTTGCTGGGGATCTGCCGATAACGTGTGCTCGGCAACACCAATGCAGATTCGGATGTCTCCAATGTCAATTTGGCTGGGAACTCTTTGTTCCACTTGTAACCATTGATTCCAACGATGGTGAAGACGACTTTACCGGGCGCACCCGCGCTCAACTCTCCGTTGAACTCCAGCTTGTAGAAATCCGTTGGATTCGGTTTCTCGGCCAATGCTACACCCACGCTTAGAACCAGTAAGCAGGCTACAAGTCCCCCCTTAAACAACCTCAGCTCCATGTGTGTTCTCCTTTCCTCGTAGGAAACGGCTCACATTTCCAATTTATGCCCAGAACCTTTGAATCGATACACTACAAGGTAACCAAAGATAGTCTGGGTAACCCGACCGGATCTGTCAACGCAGCATCCGATTGAATGAACACAGCCTCCGTCAAGAAGGAAAAATTCGTGTTAGAATCAGGCTTATGAGACGCCATCGTATTCAAGCCCTTTGGGTAGGGGTCATTCTCTTGATCGTGACAACCAGTGTGATGGGTTGTGACAAGACGCGGCAAGGCGCCCGCCCCGGGCCCCCTGTCTTGCCGGTGCGGGACACTTTTTCGGTGAAAATACCGGGGCCTGATAGACCCACGTTGGGCCCGATGCGGTTCCCAGGCATCCTGGTTCGGATGTATCGTCGTTCCTCTGCAACAGGCCTCATAGACGTCCACAGTGAACGCGTTGCCGATGACAATTCGGTCCGCCGGACACAAAAAACGCTCTCTCAAGACGGCTGGAAGGAGTGGCCCCCACCGCCAGCACCTGAATTGGCGCTCGGGTATTCTCACCTGGCCGAGGACAGCATGGATTGTGGCTACCTGCTCCACGTCACCGATCGTCCGACGCATTGGCACATCCCCCCTACAAAGACCATCCAATGCTTTGCGCGACTCGACTCGGTGGAAAAAGCGTTGTACCGAGAAGAACAGATCTCATTTCATCGTGAACGTGAAGAGTGGTGTGCCGGTAAAGAGTCCGGATTCCCTCGCGTTGAGGTTCCCGAAAACAAACGCTG
>CAUZBV010000252.1:0-5753 GCA_963578115.1 Myxococcales bacterium | reverse complement strand
CGAGGAATACTCGCGCAGGTGTACTTCTCCGGACACGGATCGCCACTAGAGCAGTCCACACCACAATAGGCCCCTTCCGTACCAAAGCTGACACAGAGGTTGGTCGTGTTCGCTGCGGTGCCTGTACAGTCCCCATCGGTGTGACAAGGGCGACAGACCGTTCCCTTTCCCGTTGTTGGTTTGAGGCAAACGAATGTGGCGTCGGACCCGTCTCCCGTCAAATGTTTGCACAACCATCCCTCAGGACACTCCAAAACACAGAGCTGTGAACACATGGGGCCATCATCGGTTTCCACGCAGTACGGCTCCACACAATCTGCGTTGGATTCACACGGCCATCCCAGCTCGCCCTCTTTGGGGGCCGTGTCTTCTTGGATCGTGTCTAGTGGGCCATCGTCAACGTTCGAAGGCGTGTCGTTCGGCACATCCTTTTCAGGGCCTATGTCGACATCGAAGCCGTCCGCCGGCCCATCTGTATCCGAAGGGACTGTCATGCCTGACCCGGACGACCCACAAGCCAACAAACTCAACATCGCCCATGCAAGACTCACACGTTGAAGGGTATTCATCGCAACTCCAGCTACCGTAGACTCAGCCCAATCGTCTACCTGTGTCTCCAAGTTCTCACCAACCTGGAGCCAATCATGATAGCAAATTTTGCCGAAAATGTCTGCTTACAAGAGCCCTTCAGGCCGCGCAGACGAAATCTCGGAGCTCTTCGTATCCTCTCGCACGCAGATCCGCCCGGATTTCATCCCGCGCCCCGGGAACCCCCACCGCCGTAATGATAATCGGTTCATCCGCCCCGGGACCGGGCAACGCGTCCGGCCCAATCACAGGCACAGTGCCCCGACGCACCCCGCCAATTTTCCGGGGGTCGATGTCGATGAATGTATGAATCGCCACCCCTTCATTCTCCAACGCCCGCGCCAGTCGACGACCATCCCGACCGGCCCCCCATATGGACACCCGCTTGGGCCCCCGCTTTGCCAGAAAGTGGGCTTTCAGCGCAAAGAATCGATCGGAGCCGTAACGAGGGTCGGTTCGTGTCAATCGTCCCGGAGAGTCGCACCAGACGTGCTGCGCTCCGGGTGCCTGGGCAATTCGCGCGCCGGCAGCGCACAAGCGAAGCCACAGATCATAATCCTCCGGCCATGCAAGATCGCGGTACCCATTCACAGCCGCCAACGCGGACCGTCGGAGCACCACGCCGGGGTGGCACACGGGGGACTCCACATAGAGATGCCGTTCTATGTCAGCCCACGTCACCAGGCTATTGAGCCAATGGACATAGCGCCCCATACCCGATGTGGCGGGTTCCAGCACCACATGAGACGACGCCACTGTGATGGCTGGGTGGGCGTCCAAGAACCGAACTTGGCAGCCGAGTCGATCCGGGTGCATGCGATCATCGGCGTCCATACGCGCCACGTACTGACACGGCTCTGCGACGGCGGCCAACCCAGCGTTGAGCGCCGGTACAAGCCCGTGGGCAGGTCGTTCCAAGATGCGTATGCGCGGGTCATTGCCTGCAGCTGATCGGGCAAAGGTAAGGGAATCATCCGTCGACCCGTCGTCCACAAGGATCAACTGCCAGTGAGGCCAACGTTGGGCACGAACGCTGTCCACCGCAGCCCCGACGCTGTGCATTGCATTGCGTACCGGCAAAATGACGGCAAGGGGCACGGGCGCGCTCACACTAGAGTTCTCGCCAACTGTCACGCCAACAGAGCTCCTTGAACATGCAGTCTCGACATCCAGCGGTGTTTTCCAAGAGGGGGAAATCAGCAACGCTCGCACGGTTGGATCGCACATCCCCGTCGATGAGCTTTCCAAGCATGGGCTGAGCGCTCTGTACAATGCGCTCTTCAAGCCGGTCCATATCCTCTGCCGTCACCCGAATCTCGTCCGCATCGCCGTGATGTAAGTTCACAGCAACGGCATCGACGTCATCCACATGAACACCCCACCGCTCGACCGCATATCGGGTGTAGAGCGTCAACTGCAAGCGCTGGTCCGCATCGTCATCGCCGCCTTGGGTACGTCCGGTCTTCCAATCGATTATTCGAATGCGATTGGTGCCGGGAATCCGATGAGCAGCGTCCGGAACGGCAATCACCGTGATTCCCTGGACATTGAAACGACCAAAACGCTCGATGCCCAGCCAATCGTCTGGCGACAATGCGGCCAACTCCGTGGCCCACTGACTTCGAAAAAACGTTCGCAGACAGTGCGACACATGGGCTCGCACTCGCAACCAGTCGCTGTCTTCCAAAGGCACATCATAATGATGTTCAAAGAGCGCGCAGGTCTTGGGTTGATGAACGTATCGCCGAGCACGAGAAGAGCGAAATTCAGCCCGCATCCTGGATACCGTGTCCTCTTCCACGGCTTCCACGTGGACTTCATGACCACGGCGCCAGGCCTCGAGAACGCGTTCTACGGCGGTGTGGACCAAGGAGCCCGCCCACATGTGGCGGTTCCGGAGCTGTTTGAGCACATAGGCGACCTTGATCTCCGGCGGCGAATCCGCTTCCCAGCCTCCCCAGCTTCCATAGTATTGCAACCAATATTTTCGTTGGCACTCGGTGAAGAGGCGTTCCCGCCTCAACGACCATCCAAATGTGTTTTGCAGCGACGCCATGGCGATCCTTTCAGGCAGCAAACCAATCGACGCATTTAATCGGGGCGTTCGCCGTCGCGGTCGGATGGTCTGCGAAATTTACCCATCGATTTGGCTTCTGCGTGCGCGACGATGAGAGCCTCGACGAGACCGCCCCTCACGGGGTTTTCTTTCCTTAGCAACCCGAGTGTCTTCCACGACCAGCGGCCCCCACCCCAACTTGTGGTGTTCTGCCCGCTCCCGCCACACTTCGTACACATCCTCGCAGTCTCCGTGCAAGCGATGGTGCAAACGCAGCAGTGTCAACGCCTGGGGCAACGCGGCCAACTCACGCTGGCCGGGTCGGCGCTGTCGACGACGGCGACCTTTCGGTGGCGTGGTCGGCTCAAAGAATCGTCCCAAGAGACTGAAAATACTTCGCATGCAGGCGCGGTGTCGAACGGGAATGCTCCTCCGAACACCCATGGGGCGAAACCACGTCTCCACGGCGTCGCCCCACCGCGCACTGGGCACCAAATCTTCGGCCATCAGATAGGCCCAGGCCAATGGATAGTAGAGCACAGTGATCACGAATGGGCGCGGCAAGTCCCCATGAGCTCGCCCCAAGTCATCCAGCCCACGCAAAGCCATAAAGAATGCGTCGCCGTGCTCATCCGCATGGGCTGCAATTTCCGGAGCCATCACGGCCAGTACGCCCGACTCGTACAACATTCGGAATGCAGGCTCCGCATGCCGGGATTCCGCCAAGCGATACAGTTCTTCGGTGACACGCGGGATCGCACAGCGTTGGATGTCCTGTGCCACGACATGCATGGCTTTCCAGGTGTCGGGCTCCACCTCGATGCTCAACCGAGTGGCAAACTTGATGCCCCGCAGAATCCGCACCGGATCTTCTTGAAAACGCAAGATGGGCTCGCCGACAGTCCGGACGAGTTGTGCCTTCAAATCCTCATAGCCGCCCACATGGTCAATGACTTGTTCAGCGACCGGATCATAGAAGAGTGCGTTGATGGTGAAATCCCGCGAGTACGCATCTTGGACGGGTGTTCCGAAGTTGTTGGCTCGAACGATGAGCGGATCCACACTGTCCTCACTGCCAACCTCCCCGTCCCTGTCCTCGCCGTTGGCGTGCAGTTGTTCGCCACCTCGGAACGTCGCCACCTCAAAAATCTTGGTGCCAAAGTACACATGGGCCAGCTTGAACCGACGACCAATGACCCGACTGTTTCGAAAGAGCCGCCGTACTTCGCGGGGCGTCGCGTCGGTCCCGATGTCAAAATCCTTGGGCATGCGATCAATAAGAATGTCGCGGACACATCCTCCCACCAGATAGGCCACATAGCCCGCCTTTTGCAAGCGCTCACAGACGGAAATCGCGTCGGGATCGATGGCTTCTTTGGGAAGCGTAATGGGCAATACAGGCGTGGGATTGGCGTCAATCACTGTGGTCGCATCATAGTGGCGAAGTGGCGTTGGTCAAGACGTAGATGACGGACGATACCAGCGATGTTGTCTATAAGGGCAACAAAGCGCGATCTCCCAAGGGACGTCATAAGGCCAAAAAACCCACACTGATTCATGCGAACGGTGCCTCCATCACAAAGCGGCCGTCCCGTTCAATCACCCGAGAAGAGGTCACTTGTGGATCGTGTTCGTACACGATTCGCCAACCCGATGCCACCGCATCCAACAAGAACGCTCGTTTTTCCGCCACCGACTGAAGGGGACGAATATCGTATGCCATCACCCACGCTGGGCGCAGATGCGCGGTGGTCGGTATCAAATCAGCGGGATACACAAGGGCGTCGCCGATCACAGGGATTTGAAGCCCGGTTGTGTGTCCCTCGCTCAAACGAACGCGAATGTCCGGAAGCACTTCGCAGGCCCCGTCGACGACCCTCAGAACACCCGCCCGAACCAATGGTTCGAAGTCGTCGGCACGAAACGATCCTGCGTCTCGCTCTGTTGGCGAGCGCGCCCAGGCTAACGCACGCTCCTGGACGGTGTAGGTCGCATTGGGAAACGCGGGCTCCCCGTCCAAAGCGACGGCGCCCCCCGCATGGTCGAAGTGAAGATGGGTCAGGATGACGTCGGTGACGGCATCCACTGATACGCCCGCATCGATGACGGCGGCACACACATCGCGATTGGTGATTCCATAACGTGCACGCTCTTTGTCCGTCCACCGTGTGCCGGCCCCGGTGTCGACCACAATGGTGTGACCCGCTCCCTGCAGGAGCAACCCTCGGCATGCCAACGCAATGGTGTTGGCCTCGTCCGGTTCAAAATACCGTGACCAGAGCGCACGAGGAACCACACCAAACATGGCGCCACCGTCCAAACGAATCGACCCCATATCCAGGAACGTCACTTCATACACACCGGCTTGCATCACCGACACCGGTTAGGGCCACAGCGCGTAGACCACGCCCCCCTGGGTACCGACCACAAGAGCCCCGCTCGGACCAATGGAGGGTCCGGCTTTGATCGCATCGGCGAGATTGATCGACCAGACACTCATTTCACTGGATGGATCAAACGCATACACGTTGCCATCTTCCCATGCTATGTAGACCAACCCATCTCCGCCCACCGCCGGTGGGGTGAAGTTGGTCGTTCCCGAAAGATAATTCCCTTGTCCGATCCCTTGCGAATTCACGACGGACAGGACACCGGGGATTTGGTCGCCTCCGGTGGGCTGCATCAGGTACAAATCGCCGTTGGCTCCCAGCGCCAGAGGGTTGCTCATGGGGGCCTGAAGCCCCCACTCCCATTCTTTTGTGCCCGCCGCGTTGATCGCATAGAGGGTCGAATCAAAGGAACCCACATACACCGTATCATCGCCTCCGATGACCGGTGGGACCACAATGGCCCCGCCGGTGTCAAAGGTCCATTTGGGTTGCCCATCCGAATAACGCGCGTGCAATGTGCCCGAGAGAGAACCCACGTAAATCGTGCCATCGGATCCGAGCGCAGGACTGGAACGCAGTTGGCCGCCGAGGTTCACACCCCACGCTTTGGTGCCGTTGGACTTGATCGCGTACAGATGCCCGTTGTTTGACCCAACGATCGCGACGCCGTCGGGAGTCAACGCGGCCGAAGAACGCACGGCCGCTTCAGTCTGGTAGAA
>CAUZBV010000251.1:0-5760 GCA_963578115.1 Myxococcales bacterium | reverse complement strand
ACCCAAAGCGATGTGCCGTGAACCAGATCGCACCGACCGACAAATAGCCCAAGCCCAAATCAATGGCCCATTCTTCGACAAAACGTCCTCCCCGGGGCAAAGCACGTCCAGCGGCAAGGAGCGCACACAGGAGCGCGACCACGACCCACGCCAAGGACAGCGCGCCGGCGGTGTCGCCGGGTTCGATCCACAAGGACGCCAGGCAGCAGAGGGCCCCCACCGGTTGACACCAAGCGACCGCCCGAAAGGGAGCACTGATTGAGCCGTCCCGCCCTGTGACGTCCAGGAGGCTCAGGCCCCAGGGCACAATGACCAGTGGACCCAGCAACAAGATCCACTGGATTTCGGCCATGGCATCCTCGGGATGGCGCGCGAATCCGCCCCAAGCAAGCCACAGAAGGAGACCGACCCAGCCACTCGCATTCAACGCGCTAGCGTGTCTCGACTGTGGCCTTTGTTTGCGGTCTTCCATGGGCCCAAGACTAGTTCATTTGGAGACTCCTGACCAACCATTGACGCAACCCGCTCGTGCGGTATAAGTAGCGCGTCGCAGAACGCGCTGCGCTGAAGGCCGGAGGAAGTACATTTTGAGCAATACAGCGCTAACCGGCGGATTTTCCCCGGGGTTTGCGGACAACCTACGCACAGACCGCTGGTGGGTCGGGCCCGTGCTAACCTTTTTGGGTTTGCTCGGCTTTGTCGTGTATTCGACGTGGGCCGCGTTCGAAGGGCAACACTATTGGTTCGCTGGCGGTGTGACCGAGGGGTTTGGCGGTTATCTGTCGCCGATGTATTCCCCCGTGCTTTTTCGGCCGGATGAGGTGGTCGCCGGCGGCGTGCCAGTGGGCCACGCGTGGCTCTCTGAGTCCTGGCTGAGCTGGTGGCCCTCTTTCTTGCCCCAGTCCCCCGCGTTCTTAATTCTGGTTTTCCCAGGCGCCTTTCGATTCACCTGTTATTACTACCGAAAAGCCTATTATCGAGCCTTCACGGGCACCCCGCCCGCTTGCGCCGTGGGGGCCCTGCCCCAGAGCGGCTACAAGGGCGAAACGCGCTGGTTGCTGTTCCAGAACCTGCACCGTTATGCGCTCTATTTCGCCATCGTGTTCATTGGGATCTTAGGGTACGACGCGGTCCAGGGCTTCTTCCGAGGCGGGGAATTTGGCGCCGGCGTGGGCAGCATCGTGTTGACGATGAACGTGCTCTTTTTGGCAGGCTACACCTTTGGCTGTCATTCCTTCCGTCACCTCATTGGCGGCAAACTGAACAAGTTCTCGGGATGTGCCTTTGCCCAGATGCGACATGGCGCTTGGAAACAGTGCACTGCGCTGAACGAACGGCACATGCTCTTTGCCTGGATGAGTCTCTTCTGGGTGGGTTTCACCGACGTCTACGTTCGACTGGTTTCGGCTGGGGTGTGGACAGATTTCAACACGTGGGGCTAGGACGGAATCATGCTGGATGTATCTGAAATCAAAACCGTGGAACACGACGTGGTCGTCATTGGCGCCGGCGGCGCCGGACTCCGCGCGTCGATTGAATGTTCTGCCCAAGGTCTCAACACCGCTGTGGTATGCAAATCTCTTCTGGGGAAAGCCCACACGGTAATGGCCGAAGGGGGCATGGCGGCCGCCCTGGGCAACGTGGACGACCGGGACAACTGGAAGATCCACTTTCGAGACACCATGCGAGGCTCCAAATTTTTGGCGACCTGGCGCATGGCCGAGCTTCACGCCAAGAACGCACCCGAGCGGGTCCGTGAATTGGAAGATTGGGGAGCCGTCTTTGATCGGACGAAAGATGGGCTCATCAATCAGCGCAACTTCGGCGGACACCGATATCCCCGCCTGGCCCACGTGGGCGATCGGACCGGGCTGGAACTGATTCGTACGCTCCAGGACCATGGCATCCACCAGGGCATGGAAGTCTACATGGAATGCAAGGCGCTCAACCTGCTCGTGGACGACAATGGGGCCGTTTGCGGCGTCCTTTGCCTCTGGCGAGAGCAGGGACGCTTCATGATCATCAAGTGCAAGGCGATCATCATGGCCACCGGTGGCGGTGGCAAATGCTGGCAGGTCACGTCCAACTCGTGGGAGTACACAGGGGACGGCATCGCGTTGGCCTACGATGTGGGCGCCGAAATCATGGACATTGAGTTCACGCAGTTCCACCCCACCGGCATGATCTGGCCTCCTTCCGTTCGCGGCACGCTCGTCACAGAAGGCGTTCGCGGGGAAGGCGGGATCCTCCTCAACAGCGAGGGCGAACGGTTCATGTTCAATTACATCCCGGAGCGCTTCGCCTCCGAGACCGCCGACACCATCGAAGAAGCCGACGCGTGGCTGAAAGATGACAAGAACAACCGCCGCCCCCCCGAATTGCTGACGCGGGATGTGGTCGCGCGCTCCATCTTGGCCGAGGTGAAGGCCGGCCGCGGATCCCCCAGGGGTGGCGCGTTTCTCGACATCGCCAATCGACGAGATGCGGATTTTATCAAGCGAAAGCTTCCCTCCATGTATCACCAGTTCAAAGAGTTGGCGGAAGTCGACATCACCACCGATGCCATGCAGGTCGGTCCGACGCTTCACTACTTCATGGGTGGTATTCGTGTGGACGAGAACTCCCAGGAGACCAAGACCCCGGGGCTCTTCGCCTGCGGTGAATGTGCGGCCGGATTGCATGGGGCCAATCGACTGGGTGGCAATTCTCTCAGCGACCTGTTGGTCTTTGGTCATCTCGCCGCCGTGGGCGCGGCGGATTACGTCAAGAACCGCCGGGAAGACCGAGATCCGACCCTCAACAACGAGACCATCGCGAGCCACGTGCGGAGCGCTACGGGCATCCTCAATCGTGAAACAGGGACAAACCCCTATCTCGTGCACGAACAATTGCAGGCGATCATGCAAGAGAACGCAGGAATTGTGCGCACCGGCGAGCAACTGGAGAGCGCCATCAGCGAGTTGGCCGCGCTCCAGAACGATGTAGATCAAGTCAAGGCGCCCGGGGCGTGCCAGCTGAACGCGGGGTGGCACGAAGCGTTGGATCTCCACCCCATGATGATCACCTCCGAAGCGGTGAGCCGAGCCGCCTTGATGCGCGAAGAGAGCCGCGGAGCCCACACACGGCTCGATTTTGAAGGCGAGGATGAGCAATGGGGTCAGGTAAATATTGTGGTCAGCAAGGGGGCCACAGGGATGGAAGTACGGAAGGTGACTCGACCCGAGCCCCCCGCGGACCTCGCGGCCATTGCGAATGCATCCATTGAAGAACTCGAATCCGGAGCGGTGGGCTAAGATGACAGAATTCACTTTCCGAATTTGGCGGGGCAACGCAGAGGATGGCGAATTCGTCACCTATAAACAAGAGGTCTCCGAAGGCATGGTCGTCTTGGATGCGATCCACCGAATTCAGGCGGAGCAAGCAAATGACATGGCCGTGCGTTGGAACTGCAAAGCCGGCAAGTGTGGGTCGTGCTCGGTCGAGATCAACGGCAAACCCAAGTTGGCCTGCATGACTCGAATGAACACGTACTCCGCGGAAGAGACCATCACGGTTCAACCCATGAAAGCCTTCCCGTTGCTGAAAGACCTGGTGACGGATGTTTCATGGAATTATGAGCAGAACAAGCGCATCAAACCGCTGCAACCCAAGGAACGGGATGCCGACGGCAATCATCGGATGACCCAAGCGGATGTGGACCGAAACCAAGAGTTCCGCAAGTGTATTGAGTGCTTTCTCTGCCAGGATGCCTGCCACATTTTGCGGGACCACAACCTCAAGAACGACTTTGTGGGGCCTCGTTTCCTGCACCGGCTGGCCGATTTGGCCATGCACCCACTGGACACGGACAATCGCGCTGCGGAGATCCTGGAGGCAGGCTCCGGATACTGCAATATCACCCGATGCTGCACGGAGGTCTGTCCGGAGCACATCAACATCACGGACAACGCCATCATCCCGCTCAAAGAGCGTGTGGTGGATGAGTATTACGATCCCTTGTTGTGGTTGAAGCGGAAACTCACGGGCAAATAGCCCACCCTTCCTACGCGAACAGATCCAGCACCTTGTGCAGACCGGCCGCCAACGCGTCGACCTCGTCGCGGGTGTTGTAGAACGCCAACGATGCACGCGCCGTCGCGGAGATCCCGAAGTGTTCCATGACGGGTTGGGCACAGTGATGACCTGAGCGGATGGCGATCCCCTCGTGGTCCAATATCGTCCCGATGTCATGAGGATGGATCTCTTCCATCACAAAGCTGAAGAGCGCCCCCTTTTGGGCCGCCGTACCGATCATGCGTAGCCCGGGAATCGTCGACAACACCTCGCTTCCGTAGCGCATAAGATCGTGCTCGTAGCGAGCAATCGCCGCCATTCCGATCCCTTCCACATAGGAGAGCGCGGCACCCAAGCCGATGACGTCCGCGATGTTTGGCGTGCCGGCTTCGAAGCGATTGGGAGGAGCCGCGTAGGTGGTGCCCTCAAAGCGAACGTGTTCGATCATGTCGCCACCGCCCTGCCAAGGAGGCATGGCCGCCAGCAGCTCCTCGCGGCCTACCAAGACACCCACGCCGGTCGGGCCAAAAACTTTGTGACCCGAAAATGCGTAGAATTCGCAACCCAACGCCTGAACATCGACGGGGAGATGCGGCACGCCCTGGGCCCCATCAATGAGAACAGGTATTCCCTTTGCGTGAGCCCGCTCAATGACATCCTCGATGGGATTGATGGTTCCGAGCGCGTTGGAGACGTGTGCCACCGACACCAGCTTCGTGCGTTCGGTGAGCAACGAGTCCAGCGTGCTCAGATCCCACTCCCCGGCGTCGTTGACCGGGATGACCGTCACCGTGGCGCCGACCTCATCGCAGAGAAGCTGCCAAGGAACGATGTTCGAGTGATGTTCCAAGTGACTGACCAGCACCTCATCACCGGCCCCCACATGGGCTCGGCCGTAGGTTTGAGCCACCAAGTTGATGGACTCGGTCGTTCCACTGGTGAACACAACAGACTCCGTCGACGTGGCGTTGATGAACCTCGCAACCTGGCCTCGCACGTCTTCGTACGCGGTGGTGGCACGCTGACTGAGGGTGTGCACGCCCCGATGGATGTTGGCGCAATCGTGCTCATAAAAATGGGTGATGGCATCAATGACCACGCGAGGTTTTTGCGTTGTGGCCGCGTTGTCGAGATAGACCAGGGGTTTGTCGCCGATGTCTTGATGGAGTCCCGGGAAGTCCTGCCGTATCCGGGCCACATCCAGAGGGAGTTCTTGTGTCACGAAACAGAGTCCTCAGCCAACAAATCGTCCACGCCCAAATGACTCAGAACTCGCTTCCACACCTCGCGTCGCACCCCTTGATGGCGCACCCGGTCCACGATCTCGCGGACAAAGCCCATCAGGAGCAAAGATTGGGCATCCTGTGTATCCAGACCCCGTGTTCGCAGGTAATGAAGTCCCACCGGGTCCAGCTGTCCCACGGTCGCACCATGAGTGGCCCGGACATCGTCGTTGCCGATCTCCAGTTGGGGCTTGGTGTTGGCCACAGCGCCCTCCGACAAGACCAAGTTGCGATTCAACTGGCTCGTCGAACATCCCGGTGTGTTTGGATGGATCAAGATCCGACCTTGGAATGTACCCACGGCGCTGTCGCGAAGGACACCCTTGTAGATCTCGCCGCTGGTGGTTCTCTCGGCACGGTGATCGATCAACGTGTATTGGTCCAGTTGGCGATCGCCATCGCCTATATAGGCCCCGTCCACCCA
>CAUZBV010000250.1:0-5766 GCA_963578115.1 Myxococcales bacterium | reverse complement strand
TTAACAATTCGCACCTAGGTACCATTGGAGCCTATGACCGGAATTGAACCGGTGACCCCGTCCTTACCAAGGACGTGCTCTACCCCTGAGCTACATAGGCGGATCCGGAGCGGGAAACGGGACTCGAACCCGCGACCCTCAGCTTGGAAGGCTGATGCTCTAGCCAACTGAGCTACTCCCGCCTAAGAGTCCGAACACGAATGAGCGCCTAGTGCATTGCTGGTGGAGGGAGTAGGATTCGAACCTACGTAGGCTGTCGCCAGCAGATTTACAGTCTGCCCCCTTTAGCCACTCGGGAATCCCTCCTCTTCAGCGAAGGCCGAAGCGAACGCAACATTGTGTGTGCCCGCATACCCTACACTGGAAGCTGACGATGGGACTTGAACCCGCAACCTGCTGATTACAAATCAGCTGCTCTACCAATTGAGCTACGCCAGCCCAATTAGACGCATCCGCGTCGAACTCCGGAACCTAACCTTGTAAAGAACCGCTTCTCCATCTTGGAGCCCCGGCTACCCGGGGTAATGTGGGAGTCAGATTAGACACACTTCTCCCCACATTGAGGCCGGGAGTATACACACGAGACAAAAAAGGCAATAGCAAAAAATAGACCAACTGAAAAAAAGAATGCGATATCTTTGCGTGTCCTGGCTTATCTTACGGTTTATATTGCTGTTTTTGAATTTCGTACAGAAGGATTCCTGTGAAGTTTGCCACATTCAAAGAGGCCCCTTTCCACTGTCCACACGCCGGCAACGACGTCCGATAATCGCAGAGCTTTCGAATCGAGGGTCGAATACCTCGTCCTTCACTTCCGACAACGGCCACAATAGAACCGGATAGTTCGAGTTCACTGGGCGTCGGGTTGGGCCCAAGAATGGACGCAAGTACCCAAAAATCTCGTTCTTGCAATTGACGCAGCGTGGTCACCAAGTTGTTCACCTGACACACAGGTACCCGCGAGAGTGCACCCGCAGCAGACCGTTCCACTACCGGCGTCATAGAGGCGCTGCGGTCGCTGGGCAAGAGAACACCGGCCACCCCAAAAAACGCCGCCGAACGAATAATTGAACCCACGTTCCCAGGATCGGTGACACCATCCAGCGCCAGGAGTATGGCGGGGCGCTCGCACTTCGCCAAAACGTCGTCGAGATCGGCGAAAGGAAATGGCTTCACGCGCGCGGCAATCCCTTGAGGGTTGCGCGGTGCTGCCAGCGCCCGAAGCTTCCCACTGGCAATGGGCTCAATCGGGATCTTGAGCTCCTCAGCGAGGCGAAGTAAACGCTCGATTCGTGGTGCCTGGCGCGATGTGACGAGAATGGCCTCGATACGCTCAGGTCCCGCCTCGAGCCATTCGCCCACCGAATGCACCCCAAAGAGAAATGAGTTCTTCACGGCGCTATGATCGCTTTGGCGGCATCCACGGGTGAGTCCGCTGCCGTAATGGGTCGACCGATGACCAACAAATCACTGCCCCACTCCAGCGCCTCCTCCGGGGTGGCCACGCGACGTTGGTCACCCACGACGGCCCCCTTCGGACGAACACCGGGTGTCACCAGCAAAAAGGGAGGCGCTCGATCGGCGCGTATCTTTTGAACCTCCAAAGGGGAACATACGATACCGTGAACGCCCGCGTTGTGAGCCATCTCCGCGCGTCGCTGGACCTCACCGGGCGGCGCATCCAAGCTGGTCAACACCGTGATGGCCAAGAGCCGCAAGTGGTCGCCGGCACCTTCTACTGCCGCACGCATCATCGCATCGCCCCCCGACGCATGAACCGTAAGAAGGTCTACACCCAAGGCACTGACAGCCTGGGTTGCCAATCCGACCTGATGAGGAATGTCGTGCAGCTTGAGATCCAAGAACACATTGCAGTCGCGCTCCCGGAGAGACTCCACAACCTCATGACCCGCATGAGCCCAGAGCGATATCCCGACTTTGAACCAACGCAAACCCAAGGGTGTGAGTTGGTCGACCAGCACCAGGGCTTTGGGCACATCCAGGATGTCCAAGGCAACGATGATCCGATCTGGATCAACGCTATGTGTCCTATTCATACCGACGTCTCGTCCGCGCTAGGCCGGCGCTCTGCAGCCACCAATCCAGCCACATGGTCCGCGACAGTCTCCAGAGAAATCTTGGAGCGTTCTCCTGTTTTACGACACTTCACTTCCGCGATGCCCTCCTGGATCCCGCGACTCCCAATGACGATGTGATAGGGAAATCCAATCAAGTCTGCGTCATTGAACTTGCCCCCAGGCCGTACATCTCGATCGTCCAGCACAGTCTCGATCCCGGATGCTCGGAGAGCCGTATACACACCGTCCGCTGCCGCACCAATCTGAGGATCGTCGTAATTCAAGGCGATGACGGCTGCTTCATAGGGTGCCAGCGGCACCGGCCACTGAATGCCATATTGGTCATTATTTTGTTCGATTGCGGCGGCCATGATCCGCGTAATTCCAATGCCGTAACATCCCATGACCATCGGGTGTTCTTGCCCATCTTGGTCCAAATACATGCACCGCATGGGCTCCGAATACTTGGTTCCCAAAAAGAACACGTGACCCACTTCGATGCCACGAAAGAATCGGAACGTTCCGTTACAACGCCCGCATGCATCCCGATTGCCCGCCACCCGAAGGTCATGGGTCTCCATCAGGACCGCATCACGTGCCCAGTTGGCGCCGATGTAATGGACGTCTTTGGCATTCCCACCACAGATGAAGTCCGCCATGGTTCGCACACTGTCGTCCGCAACGATCGTGATTGGAAGATCGGCGGGCAGTCCCACCGGTCCCATATAGCCCGGAACCAAGCTTCCGTCCTCGGAGTCCAGATCCCCATCGGTCTTCAACGCCAGATGCGTCGTCTTCAGAGCGGCTTTGAGTTTGACTTCGTTCAACTCATGATCGCCCCGAATCAAGGCCATCACCAAGCCTTTGTCCGACTCGAAGAGCACCGACTTTAGAACCTTCTTCTTCTTGACCTTGAGAAACGTCGCGACGTCTTCAATGGTCTTTTGACCGGGCGTTTCGACCCGTTCCAACGCGGCTTCGCCCTGCGCGATTCGTTCGGGATTGGCCGTGGAGCGTCTCAACTCCGCTTTTTCCACATTGGCTGTGTACCCACACTGGTCGCACGAAACAATACGGTCTTCACCCGTGTCGGCCAGCACCTGAAACTCGTGACTGCGAGAGCCACCAATAGCTCCCGTGTCCGCTTCCACCGGCCGGAAATCGAGACCACACCGCTGAAAGATGCGATGGTACGCGTCGTACATGGCGTCATACGTTTTACTCGCCGCGTCTTCATCCACGTCGAAACTGTAGCCATCCTTCATGATGAACTCTCGCCCCCGCATCAATCCGGCTCGTGGACGTATCTCATCGCGAAATTTTGTCTGCACTTGATACAAGTTCAGGGGCAGTTGTCGATAGGATTGAACGTCCCGACGCACCATCGAAACAATCAACTCTTCGGCCGTAGGGGCGTAACAGAATTCGGTGTTCTTCCGATCGACAAAGCGCAAGAGCTCCGGGCCATATTGTTCCCATCGTCCACTTTCCTGCCAAAGCTCGGAGGGCTGAACCGTGGGCAGCAAGACTTGCTGCGCTCCAGCGCGATCCAACTCCTCGCAAACAATTCGCTCGATCTTCTTCAAAACGAGAACGGCCAGGGGCAGATATGTGTAAATTCCCGCAGCCTCTTTCCGAATGTAGCCTCCCCGAACCAGGAGCTTATGGCTGGGGATCTCGGCATCTTTCGGTGCCTCTTTCAGAGTGGGTGTGTGGAGCATACTCAACTTCATATCTACGTCCTTTTCTTTGTTCGTTGTGCGTTGGACCACGGACTATTGCAGGGGTTCAAACCCCTTGGGCCCCGCTCGATACAAACGTGCTTTGCGCACAGGCTCTCCCTCATCATTGAATCGTGTGGTTCCGAGCACACCTTCGAACCCCTTTGTCTGTCTCAACCGATCCGAAATAGCCAATCGACTGTCTGCCCGAGCGGCTTGCACCAAGCGAATCGCATCGTAACCCACGGCCTCGAAAAGACCGGGATCCAAACCAAAAGCCCGTCGAATCGTGCCTACGAATCGCTTTGTGGCCGGGTCATCAACCCCAGGCCATTCCAAGGGAACCACCACACCATATAAGTAGCGCCCTGCATCCTGCAATGTCTGCGGGTTCTTCCATTCCGACGGTGCCAATAGGTGAATGTAACGTATGGACTCCTTCGTCGTGCCGCTCCGGCCAGAACGACGACTCCAGATGTCTTCGCGGGCCAGAAAACGCAACACAATGCCCGCTTGGGATGCGGCGCTGGCCACATAGAGCGCATCAAAAGAGTGCTTTGCAAGTTTCTTAATGCTCTCCGTTAGGTTGTTACTCCCCACGGGATACGACTGCACAATGACCAAGGTCCCTCCCAACGACTCCACGGTCTTCATGAACACGCCGCTTAGCGCCTTGCCATAGGGGGAATCCGCGTGAACGACAGCAAATCGACTCGCTCCTTTCGCCATGCTTCGTGCCACTTGTGCTTCACACTGGGAACGGCGACTAAGAAACACACGAAATGCCCAGGGCGAACGCTCGATGGTTGGATCTTCCACGGTGAACCGTACCAGGGGGATGTTTCGGGCGTGCACCAATGGGGCCAGCTTGGATGCAGTGCCTCGAGAAAGAGGGCCCAACATGGCGGTAACCCCCAGGGATTCCAACTCGTCCACCAAACCACGGAGGGACACCCCTTTGGGGGCCACATCACGCACAAACAAGGTCGTGTTGTCGTCGAGTCCCGCACGCAACCCACGCAACACTTGCCGCCCAAACGCTTCAAGCTTGCCACTCAATGGCAACAAGACACCAAGACGTCCCGCAATCTCGGGAGAACCCACACGAAACATGTCGGCCTTGGCGCCGTCCCGCCGTGCACGCTGCTTCAAAGCCAACGCTGCAGACCGATTTGGATGGGCTTTCAACAATGCCGCTGCGCGACCCACTGGCAGACGCTGCACGAGCCCCAGTCGCCGGGCCTCCACCAAACCAGCAGGCTCTTGAATGGCCTCCCATGCCACCAGCGTCTCCTCCACCGAGGCACCTGCTTCATACATCGCTTCTGCAAGCGGCAAGCGCACATCCCGAACGAGCATGTCCGAGCGGGCAGCGGCCCGCTTGAGTAAGGGCAGCGCGTCCACCGCTCGGCCTTCACGAAGCAAGCGCATGCCGTTATTGCAGTCGTTTCTCAATTCCTCCAAAGACACGCGGTCTTCTTCGGAAGCATCATTCAACACATCCGCCTTGACGCAGGCTTGTACGGAACTCGCGATCAACAACGCCGCTGTGGTCAATACAACAATGCTCGTGGCCAACTGCCGCATGTCTTGCGGTGTACCACGAACGGACGCCGGGTCAAGCGAAGGCTGCACAGAATGGTGGTTTTCCATGAGATGAACAAAAAAACACCCCGACCAATTGCATGGCCGGGGTGCTCGATACTTTCGATCGTCTACGGACTACTCGGAATAGTCGTACGCGTAGTTCATGGCCCGCAGCAACTCCAGCTTGTCTACGATGAACTGGTAGTCGCTGTAGTTATACTTCTCTTGGAGATCATCGATGCTCGAGAACTCGGGATCGTCTCCGAGCAGCATGTCACGCAACTGTTCCACCATGTGATACGCCGGGTAGAAGCGTTTCGAATTCGGATTGCGTACCGCTGAGTACACTTTGCCGCTGAGCGGATCGGAGAAGCTAATGA
>CAUZBV010000249.1:0-5774 GCA_963578115.1 Myxococcales bacterium | reverse complement strand
GGACCATCTTGCACGATTACATGGTCGAGTTGGGCGTTGTCACCGACCACTACTTCGGTGACCACATTGGTGAGACCCGTGCCGCTTTCCTCGCCGTGAAAGCGAGACACCACCGTGGCCTGTGCGCTCTCTTCCAGCACAATAAGCACGCGGGGATGACCAATGGTCGGCACTTCTTCGCTGGGTGCGGCCAAGAGAATGTTCATTGGTTCTTCGACGTGGACACCCCGGCCCACGTGTACGACCAACGCGTCGGCCAAGTTGGCCGTATTCAGCGCCACAAAACCGGACACATCGTTGGTAAGTACGCTACCCAGCAGCGACTTCGCCTCGGCACTGTTCAAGTCAAGAAGACGCACGCCGCTGGGCACCTCTGCGTTGATGACTCGAGCGCTCGTGTCGCCTTGCGCGGGTAGAAACAACTCACTCAAGAGGGGGCGGAGGCTCAGATAACGCCACGACTCCAGCTTCCGTGTGGGGAGGCCTGTGTCGCTCAGATGAGTCCATCCTGCGTTGCGTTCCGCTTGAACCCAGTCACTCAGCTCCGCTTGTTCCAGCACCGCAGCCCAAGCCGGTAATGCACCCATCGCCACTAGTTGGACTCCTCGCGAAGCCAATCGTAGCCACGCTCCTCGAGTTCAATCGCCAACTCGTGTCCGCCGGAACGCACGATTCGACCCTCCATCAGCACGTGGACCACGTCCGGCACCACGTATTCGAGCAATCGCTGATAATGAGTGACCACGACAAACGCGCGATCGTGGGCGCGCATTTTGTTCACACCATCGGCCACCGCACGCAACGCGTCGATATCCAGACCGGAATCCGTTTCGTCCATGACCGCCAAAGAGGGCTCAAGCAACGCCATCTGGAGGATCTCGTTTCGCTTCTTCTCACCGCCCGAAAAACCAGTGTTCAGCTCGCGGGAGACGAGCTTTTCTTCCATGTCCAGGTCCGCCAAAATGGAACGAAGTTTCGTGAGAAATTCGTACGCATCGAGCGGTTCCTCGCCCCGATGCTTGCGTATGGCGTTGACAGCGGTCTTGAGAAAAAGCTTGTTGCTGACCCCGGGCACCTCGACCGGATACTGAAAGGCCAAGAAGACGCCTTCCCGGGCGCGCTCTTCGGGAGCCAGACTCAGCAAATCCTCGCCCTTGTAGGTCACGGTGCCCTCGGTTACGTCGTAGCCCTCGCGGCCGGCCAGGACGTGGGCCAACGTGCTCTTGCCCGACCCATTCGGACCCATGATGGCATGTACTTCGCCGGCGGAAACCTTCAGGTCAATGCCTTGCAGGATTGGTTTTCCTTCCACCGATGTATGTAAGTTCTTTACGTGAAGCATGTGTATTCCTTCGTCTGGGGGTCTATCCGACCGCTCCCTCAAGACTCACTTCCAAGAGCTTCTGTGCTTCCACGGCAAATTCCATGGGCAACTCTTTGAAAACGGCCTTGCAAAAACCATTGATGATGAGATGGACGGCATCCTCGGGGTCGATCCCTCGCTGCGTCAAATAGAAGAGTTGGTCGTCGCTGATCTTTGACGTGGATGCCTCATGTTCCAATTGTGCCGTGTTGTTTCGTATCTCCACATAGGGGACGGTGTCGGCTCGGCATTCGTCCCCCAGCAGGAGCGAATCACATTGGGTGTAATTGCGGGCACCCTCGGCGCTCTTCATGACTTTGACGAGTCCGCGATACGTTTGGATGCCCTTGCCCGCCGCGATCCCCTTCGAGATGATCGTGCTCCTCGTGTTCTTTCCAATATGGATCATCTTGGTGCCTGTGTCGGCTTGCTGCATGTTGTTCGACAGCGCCACCGAATAAAACTCGCCCACCGAATGATCCCCGAGAAGAATGCAGCTCGGGTACTTCCACGTGATGGCTGAACCGGTCTCGACCTGGGTCCATGAGATCTTGGAATGATGGCCCGCGCACTTGCCCCGCTTGGTGACAAAGTTGTAGATGCCGCCCTTCCCTTCCGCGTCCCCGGGATACCAATTCTGCACCGTCGAGTATTTGATCTCCGCGTTGTCAAACGCCACCAACTCCACAATGGCGGCATGGAGCTGATTCTCATCGCGCATGGGCGCCGTGCAACCCTCCAGATAGCTCACATGGCTACCCTCCTCGGCGATGATCAGCGTGCGCTCGAATTGGCCGGTTTTCGCGGCGTTAATTCGGAAATACGTGGACAACTCCATCGGACAGCGCACCCCTTTGGGGATGTAGACAAACGAACCGTCCGAGAAGACGGCCGAATTGAGCGCGGCAAAGTAATTGTCGGTTACCGGCACCACACTACCGAGGTATTTCTTTACCAACTCCGGATGGTCGGTGACCGCTTCGCTGAACGAACAAAAGATCACACCCGCGTCGGAGAGCCGCTCTTTGAACGTGGTCGCCACCGAGACACTGTCGAACACCGCGTCCACAGCCACACCCGCCAACGCAGCTCGCTCGTGCAAGGGGATGCCAAGTTTCTCGTAGGTCGCGAGGAGCTCCGGGTCCACCTCGTCCAACGACTTGGGTCCATCCGCATTCGACTTGGGCGCCGAAAAATAGATGATGTCTTGGTAATCGATCGCTGGATAGCGCACGTGAGCCCACGTGGGTTCCGTCATCTCCAGCCACTTCCCATAGGCGTCTAGACGCCACTTCAGAAGCCATTCCGGTTCCTTCTTCTTGGCGGAGATGAAACGGACGGTGTCTTCATTAAGCCCCGGCGGGAGCTGTTCGGACTCAATATCCGTCACAAAACCAGCGCTATACGCCTGGTCTGCGATTTTCTGGATGGTCTCGGTGCTTGAACTCATGGTCCCGACTTACTCCCTGCCCCATGGGGCGCGTCTACTTAGCAAGCTCTTCGCCAATTGGCAATGGCTCGCGCTCCTCCCTACATCATTCCCAGGTCCAACCTCGCCTCTTCCGTCATGCGTTCTGGCGACCAGGGCGGATCGAAGGTCAGTTGCACATCGACCTCCACTACCCCGGAGAGCTTCTGGATTTTGCGCTCTACGTCATAGCGGATCACGTCCCCCATGCCGCACCCCGGAGCCGTCAAGGTCATATCCACCTCGACCCGATGGTCGCCCGGTTGTAGCTCCTTGACCTCACAGCGATAGACGAGCCCCAACTCCACGATGTTCACGGGGATCTCCGGGTCATAACAGTTCTTCATCTGCTGCCAAATCCGGTCTTCCAAAGAGAGGCTCTCGTCGTCCAAATGCACTTCCGCTTCCTCGGCGCTCAACTCAATGCCCAGTGCATCGGCGTCCTTCTTTTCAATGCGAACCATCTGGCCAAACTCGTTCATGACCGTAAAGCTGCCCAATGTTTGGGTGATGACCACCTTGGTCCCCTTTTCCACGGTCGTTTCCGTGCCGTAGGGCACCGCGATTGCCTCACAATCGCGCGTCAATTCTACTTCCTGGTAACGGCTCATAATTTCCTCAGGGTGCTCAACGCGACCAAATTATTCGGAATCGGAACCCCAACGGGCGAACCTTGACGGCCATCCATCAGGGCCAAAGGCGTCGCCATTTCATCCAGCGTCAGAGCGCGCAGCGCATCCACCACCCGCGCATTGATACGCAACCAATTGCTTCGCACGGGGCAGCTCGACTCGATATCACAAAGATGCTCCTCCGGATGACTGCAGTCGGTCAGTGCAATGGGACCCTCCATGACTTGAATGATGTCACTAATGGCGATGGCGCCGGCTTCACGTTGAAGGGCGTAACCGCCTTCAACGCCGCGTTTGGATACCAACAAATTCGCCTTGGCCAGTTGCTTCAAGAGCTTCGTCACCGTCGCACGTGGCAGCCTCGACATGGTGGCGAGTTCCAACGCGCTGAAATAACGCCCGCGCTCAGCGTGTCCAAAATAGGACATCACCACGATCGCGTAATCCGTCATTTTCGAAATTCGAAGCATCTCAAATCCCTAACTAGGACTAGTTTGGTCCTATATGTGCGAAGAGTACCCATATATCTGCCGTTGTCAAGCGATTCGGCCGGGGTAAAATCCTTAGGCCCGTTGGTCCGTGGGGCGCATCAGGATGTCATGGACTTGTGCGTGTGCGGGTTGCTCCAGTGCGTATTGCACGCCGGCGGCCACGTCGTCCGCTTCGAGCACCTTAAAATGAGTGTACGTCTCCTTACCCGCTTCCTCGTCACCCAAGTAGACGCCGTGAAACTCCGTCTCTACGAATCCAGGGCTGACCGCCGTGATACGAATACGGCTTTTCGCCTCGCGCAATTCTTGCCGAAGGCCTTCCGTAAGGGAGCGTACGGCGAACTTGCTGGCCGAATAGACGCCGCTACCGGTCGGAACGCGGTGACCGGCCATCGACCCGATATGAATGATGTGGCCGTCGTCGCCTCGGCCGCGCATGTCCGTGATCGCTTCGCGTGTGCACACACAGAGAGCGAGCACATTCACCTCGAGCATTTCGCGCCAAGCTTCGGTGTCCCCCGTCATGAGCGACGATTTCTTGCCCATCCCCGCGTTGTTGACCAACACGTCCACGCCACCCCACTGCCCGCGAATGGCTTGAAACAAGGCGTCGATGGATGCGGGGTCCCGCAGATCGGTGTCATGGGCGAACGCATCGACTCCGGCGGATCGCAGCTCATTGGCCAAGGTGTCCAAACGGTCTTTCCGCCGTGCACAGACGGCGACCTTCATGCCGCAGCGCCCCAGGCGCCGCGCGATCGCTTCCCCGATGCCGCTGGACGCCCCCGTGATCAGGGCCACCTTCCCTTGCCATCGCTCCATACCGCTCATCCCGGCCTCCATGAATTCGGCGCATCATAGCAGACATCCTTGCGAAAGAGCGCTGGCTTTTTCTTCACTTTTCAGACATATAGCAACGACCTCCCTTGTTGACCTCCATGAAGACGACAGGGCGGTGTTTCAACAAGCACTAGGACTCACCTATGCTCACCGAAAAGCTGCAACATTTCTTTGACCTCTTGGGCGTCCAATGGGTGCTGGTCTTGCTCATTATCCTCAGCGTGATCGCCGTGGCCATCATGGTGGAGCGTTTTCTCTTCCTGTACAGCCGGCGGGTGAACCCCGAGCAGCTAGGCAAAGCCATCCGCGACTGCCTGCAGGCAGACGACCGAGCCGCGGCGCTGGCCATGGCCACGGCCATCGACTCCATGGAAGGCCGTGTATTGGCCGAAGGCATTCGATGCCTGGACCAAGGCGCGGCTGCGGTGGAAGAGATCGTGCAAAGCCGAGTGGCCAGAGAGCGCGCCAATTACGACAAATACCTTTCGTTCTTGGGCACGCTGGGGAACAACGCGCCCTTTATTGGTCTCTTTGGGACCGTGCTCGGGATTATCAGCTCCTTCGCGAATCTCGGCAGCGCAGAGGCGGGTGTGAACCGGGCTCAGTTGATTCAGGCGGATCTGGCCGAAGCCCTGGTCGCCACCGCGGCCGGTCTCCTGGTGGCGATCCCATCGGTCATCGCCTACAACCAGTTCAAGGGGACGATTCGATTGCGAATCAATCAAACCGAGGCGCTGTCGCGCGAACTCTTGGCGCACCTCAAGTCGACGAAGACCAAGGAGTTGTAAGGTGGGCAGTGGGCCATCGGATCAAGACGAACTGATCACGGCCATCAACATCACGCCCCTGGTGGACGTCATGTTGGTGCTCCTGGTGATCTTCATGGTGACGACTGAGCTCATCCATGAGATGGACAAGCCGATGGTCCTTCCCATCGAGCTGCCGGCGGCCGCCAGCTCGGAAGAGATGCTCTCCAAAGG
>CAUZBV010000248.1:0-5784 GCA_963578115.1 Myxococcales bacterium | reverse complement strand
TGGCGCGAACACCACCGATGGTGCGGGGATTCTGGCCAGCGATGGCCACATGGGACTGGAAGTGCCCTCATTGATGTATGTGCTCGGACTGAACACGACCGTCTTTGGCGGTGGCGACATCCATCTCATGGGCCTGACCGTACCGGGAATTCCCACGGCGGGGATCGGCACCAACGGACATGTGGCCTGGAGCATGACCAACTTGTTCGGCGACGTGACCGACTATTATCGCGAAGAGTTGAAGCTGGGCGATGATGGCCTCCCCACGCATTCACGCTTCCACGATGAATGGCATCCTGTGGTGGCGGTCGATGAGGTCTATGTGGTGGCGGATGTGCCGGCGTTGGGCAGCGAAGGGCGCACAGAGACATGGACCCGGTGGACCACATTCGATGGCAAGTGGATCATCGGCGTGGAAGGTCGATCCGTCGACTCCAGTGAGGTGTTGGCCCCGGGTGAAAGTTTGGCCAACGTCAACGGGGATTGGATTGTGCCACAAGATGTGGATGACGACGGTGTGGTGACGGCCGTGAGCATGGATTACAGCCTCTTCGACACCGCCGGCTTCATGAGGCACTTGTATGGGCTCGGTCAGTCCACAACCGTTGGTGAGTTGCGCGAATCCATGCGTGCCATGGTGGGGATGGGCGCCAACTGGGTCGCCGCCGATAGCGAAGGAAGCATTTTGTATTCCGCCTATCAAGCGACACCGTGCCGCGACTACTTGGCCCGCGACGAGCAGGGGGAATGGCTGCCTGGAGCGGATCCCACGATGATTTTGGATGGAACCACCTATGGTGGATTTACCATCCCCACCACCGCCGACGGCGTGGTCGACGAGGAACCGGGAGCCGCCGATCCCTACGCGTGTGTCGTTCCCTTTGAGAAAACGCCCATGGCTCTCAACCCTGCACGGGGCTATGTGGTCACCGCCAACAACGACCCTGGCAACATCACGACGGACAATTCGTTGTCGGACGATCCCTGGTTTATAGGGGGACCCTGGGATGCTGGCTATCGGGCCAACACCATCTCTTCCAAGTTGGAAGAAGCCATTGAATCGGGGACGGCCGATGAGGCCAAAATGGCCGAGATCCAGGGGAATCACGATTCACGCGTGGGTGAACTCTTGTCTCCAATCCTGTTGGAATCCATAGAGAAAGCGCGTGGTTTGGCGACTGGAGCAAGCGAAGATTTGACTGTGTGGGAGCAGCGCGTGGTTACATTGTACCAAACGGACCCGTCGGCGATGGATGAGGTGGAGCAGCGTGTGATCGCTTGGGCAGAGGCTGGTTTCCAGGCGGAATCGGGTGTGAAAACGTTCTATGAAGATCCCTCGGAGCAAGATGCGGTGGATGCGGTAGCCACCATTATTTTCAATGCGTGGATGGCACGGATGCTGCGAGGCACGTTCGATGACGAGGGGATCCCCGGCGGCGTGTGGGAGACCAACACCGACCATGGACAGCTGCGTGCCATGAAACGATTGTGGGCGGGTAGGGGGGTGGACAACCCAGCCAACCTGGGCTCCTGGAATGAGGACACTCAAGAATCGGTCTTTTTTGACATCGTGGGTACGGAAACAGTGGAACGCAGTACTGAAATCGCGCTGCGAGCGCTTCGAGATACTCTGGTTTTTCTTCGATCCGACCCCACGGGACCCGGTGAAGGAGGCTTTGGGACCGAGGACATGACCCAATGGCTGTGGGGTTTGCGACACCAGGCTCGCTTCGAGTCCTTGTTGCTCGGCTATCTGCCCTCCGATTCAGACTTTTCGATGTTTGCAGAACCTTTTTCCATTACGACCAGTGTGTTGCCATTGGGCGACGAGTTCGATGCCCTCTATCCTGGGGACGCGGACATGAAATGGTTTCCGCGGCACGGTGATCAGTACAACGTGGACGCGGGCAATCCCGGATACAACGGCGAGCGCTTCACCTACGGGTCCGGCCCCATGATGCGAATGGTTGTGGTTCTCAAAGACGGACAAGTCACCGGACGCAATGTGATTCCGGGGGGCCAGTCCGGCTTGACGGACTCGCCGTTTTTTGCGGACCAAGCGGCCTTGTGGTTGGGAAACCAGGGGCACCCCCTGCGTTTCCATGTCCAAGATGTTGTAGAGGGCGCAGTCGGTCGCGAGATTTATAGACCGAACTAGAGCGCCCTTGGGATCGCTCACATTATCACGGCCAAAAAGAGATATTTCCTTGCGTAACTAAGCACTTAGCGTCATCGCTCCCCTCTGTTTCACTCTTGACTTTTGGCCCCCAATATGCAAAATATTGGCCCGTCTTAACCCATGGCCTGTGCTGGAATAGGCCCGCCATTTTGTCGCCTGGAGATTTGATGAAACGCTGGACTCGCGCTGTATTGTTGGTAGTGGCTGTACTTGGGATGGCCTGTGGTAGTAATAACGCTGCTTCCCCCAGTCCGCCGGGGGAAGACACCGCTGATACCTCTCTGGAAGACACGTCACCGTCCGAAGATGTGGACAAACATACTCCGCCACCGGTTTCAGACATTGAAGCGACGGTGGAGGCAGACTTCACCGAGGGCAACGCACCCCTGACGGTTCACCTGAACTGCAACGTGACCGGTGCAGAGCGGGACGAAGTGGACTTCTTGTGGAAGATTGGCCAGCAGCCCAGCTCGTTGCCGGAGTTGGATTTCACGTTCTATGTGGAGGGTGATTTCCAGGCGTGTTGTACCGCATGGCGCAAAGACGGTCAGGCCAACGTTACGGAGAGTTGCCAACTGATTCGAGTCCGCGGCAGCGCCGAATTGTCCATCACAAACCCCAAATTGACAGGACCATCGGAAGTCTCCCAAGAAGACTGTGTCGCCGCGTCGTTTACTGTGCGGAACAATGGAGCACAAGTGATCTCTTCGTTCGAACTACAATGTGTGCTCAGTCCCAACCAAGAGTGGGATGACGAGCAGGACAAGCATGTAGTCGTCTACTCCGAGGCCATCGAAGGAATGGAAGACGGGCAGTATCAAACCAAGACAAAGCTGTACGAAGACATCGAGATGTGCATCCCAGCGGACGTGGAGGACGGTCCTTACTTCGTGTTGTGCAAGGTCGACGTTAACGACGAGATCAACGAGACGAACAAGGCGGACAATGCTCGTTTTGCGACCACATTCATTACGGTCGACCACACGTTGAACCTGCATGCCGATCTGGCAATCCCCAGCGTGGGTGTGATTGAAAATCAGAAGTTTCCCAAGGGTTGGGGGGACATTCTCACCTACAACCTCACCGTTACGAACCTCGGTGCGGCAGAGTCCACCCAATTTTTATACGAAGTATATGTCTGCGCTGCGGAAGAAAGTGGAACCATCAACACGATTGGTGACGACTGCAAGGTGATCAGCGACCTGACAGGATCCAAGATTTACACGTTGGAACCCGACGTGGTGATTCCGATCATGCGGAACTGGATCGTGCCCGACGATACGCCCAATGGGACGTACTGCTTGGCGGCGAAAGTCGACGTGAATGGCCAAGTGAACGAAGAGAACGAAGACAACAACATGACGTTCTCGGAGGACTGCTTCGATGTGTTGTACGTCGAAGAGCTTGGAACTGATTTGGGGATTTCGGGGCTGACCTGCTCCCCGTCCGACGCCTATTGGGGTGGCAATGTCTTTGTGGAATACGACGTCACGAACAATGGAACAGAACCAACACCGATATGGGATTACCAGATCTACATGAGCTTTAATCCGGCCCCCACGCCCGCAACCAGTTATCCCTTGTGCAGTGGGAGCAAGTGCGCCAATCAGGAGGCAGTCCAGCCCGGTCAAACGGTGACGGTTAGTCAAGTCGTGTCCATCCCGTCGGACATGCCATTAAGTGAGTACTGGTGCATCGTCAAAGTGGATGTCAGCGGTGACATCGTGGAGATGGATGAGAGCAACAACATGATGACTCATGACGAGAAAATGATCGTCACATCGAAAGCATACACGGATATTTTTGCACAGAATGTGTCGTTCAGCCCGACCACCCAATATGCGGGCGACATCATCAAGGTCACGTACTCGTTGGGCAACAACGATGTCTCCACAGCGGCCGGCGTTTCGATATGTGTCGCCTTGAGCACGGATCCCACCTTCAGCGTAAGCGGGGTCAAGAACGGTTCCGATGTGGTGATCAGTCAGTTTACCGTTCCCGAGATTAAGTCGGGGAGCGTGACCGAGTACACCGATAAAGTGACGGTACCGGTGGCGTTGGACCATGAAGATGGTGGCATGTATTACCTAGCGGTCATTGCCGACTGCGAAGGCTCGTTAAAAGACGACAACCCCAAATCCAACAACTTGTCGACGGCGAGTGGTTCGCTCACGGTCCTTGAGCCCAAAGGCGGCTGCTTTGAAGACGTGTATGATCTGGGTGGTCAAGTGAATGACGACCAGGCGCTCGCCATCCCCTTGACTGCCGGAGTCCATTCGGATCTGGCGATCTGCAACAATGACGACTGGTACAAGGTGACGGTACCTGCGACGTACAGCATGACGGTGACCATGACCACAGAAGTACCGCTTTGGGTGAATCCGGACAAAGCGGATTCGTCGGACATCGATTTGGAGATCCGTGACGCAACCGGTGCGCTCTTGGATCTCAGCAACAGCACGGAAGCCGTGGAGGTCGCCGATCTCTTTATGGCCGAAGAAGAGGCAGAGTATTTTATTCGTGTGAAGCCCAAGGGTACGAAGGGCAAGGCGCATTATTCGTTGGACATCACCCTAACTCCTCCCATCGAAGGCATTGATCTCAGGCCTGTGGATTTGGTGGCGACGCCCGCCAAGACCTGGGCCGGCGGTGCGCTCTTCCTCCACTGGGACAACGTCAACCTGGGCACATTCGCGGCCGGCGTGTATGCCATCTCAGTGGTGTTATCGGATGACAACATCATTGACGATTCGGACATGAATTTGGCGGTATTGCCGAAAGAGGGCATGCCGGCCACGTCCATTGAAAGCTACCAGGAGACGTTGCTGCTGCCCACGGGCATCACCACCGGTGATTACTACATAGGGTTGATATTGGATTCCGGTGAGGTGGTTGCCGAGGTGAACGAGGCCAACAACAGTGTCCTGTCCGATGCCATCACCATTGACGGAGACAACCCCTGCATTGACGACACACAATTTGAGCCGAACAACGATCTGGCAACAGCGATACAACTGGACACGGCGACGAACACCTACCCCGACTTGGTGGTGTGTCCCTATCTCGACGATTGGTTCAAGATGGATCTTGAGATCGGTGACAAATTGGTCGTGGATGTGACGTACCAATACAAGTCAGCCAGTGGGTTCTTGTACGTCGAGCTCATCGATCCAACGGGCGTTGCGATTCTGGACGCGGGTAAGAAAGCCAACAAGTCGAGTGTGGACATCCCCTACGTGTGGGAAGCAGGCACCTACTATGTGCGTGTGTACAATCCGATCAAGAGCGGTAAGGGCGCGCCGTACAGCTACAAGCTTGACACAAAGCTCCTCACGTCGTCATCGGCCGATGTGTGTGTGGCGGACGTCTACGAGAACAACAATCATTATCAGTTCGCCAGCGCCGTGGGATGTGGTCTTCGTGAGATGACCTTGTGCAAGCAAGACATTGATTGGATGCAATTCGAGTTGCCGCCCAACAGCAATGTGTCGCTTACCCTCACCAACCTGGGCTCCAAGATGAAGATGACGGTCTACAAAGATCCCGAGGGCTCGGCGTACAAGACCAAGACAGGCAACGGTTTACTGACGGGTATCTCCAGCGGT
>CAUZBV010000247.1:0-5804 GCA_963578115.1 Myxococcales bacterium | reverse complement strand
CGCCACTACCGGCATCGCCACTACCGGCATCGCCACTACCGGCATCGCCACTACCGGCATCGCCACTACCGGAATCCCCTGTTCCCGTGCCTGTCCCAGTTCCTGTCCCGGTCCCCGTCCCGGTTCCTGTTCCAGTCCCTGTTCCAGTCCCTGTTCCAGTCCCTGTTCCAGTCCCTGTTCCGAACCCACCACTACTGTTGATGCCGTTCACGCCGTTGTACTCGAGGATAATACTGTCTTCTCGGCTCACCAGGGTGAACTTGTCGTCCGCATTCATGTTCTCCTGGTCTTTGAAATCCGGGAACCACACCACCACAGAGACCAGGTATCCCCCGTTCTCCGGTGGTGGGGCTTCGAGCAAAGGCAAGAAGTGCCCTCCATCAAAGAACAAGGCGCTGCCCGTACCGTCCGCGTTGGGTGCTGCGACCAGAGTGGGATAGTTGTAGTCGTCTCCGCCGCCGGGCAATGTGCCCGACAGGTCCTTGGTGTGCACGTCTTGTCCATTCACGCCAAACCACTGCACCATGTTGCCGGGAGACTGGTTGGCGGTGTTGAGGTAGAGCAGGCCGTTTTGTCGGCCAATTTCCCGACGCGGTCGATCGGGGCTGAAGGAAGAGGTAAAGCCGTCCACCTCTTCGCGCATACCCGCCACTACCGTCACGTCATCGGCCCACCGGACGAAGGTGAACAGGCCGATTTGTCGGGCGTACATTAAGTAGCTGAAGAGGTTGGGCAGCGAGTGGTCCAACTCCACAATGTCGAAGCCGGCGGCCTTGGCTTCATCCAGGGATTGGGTGATGCCTTCGGAGGAATGATTGTCTTGCGGCAAGATGCGATAGCGGATCCACACATAAGGTGCCGACCCGGACAATTCGGGGGTCTTCAAGGCGGTCACAATGCCATCCAGCAAGGGCTTGTCCGTGTTTGCCGCGCTGATGATGAGGGGGCGGTCGGCGACGCCGTATCCCGCGTTCAGGCATTCTTTTAACACCAGCACCGCGTTGTTTGGATTCCAGGTGAGTGTGTACGTTTGATAGGGAAAACCAAAGGGATCAACGCTGGTGGACAGTACTTGGTCTGGCAGCTCGGTGAGCTCGATCAAGATCAACTGCGATGCGTCTTGAATCATGGGATCGCCGAGGACGGACGTAAGCAAGCCCCCCGCCTTATTATTGTCCCCAACCAGCACGGTATTTCCATCGTCTTTGATGTAGTAGAACGTCTTGTCGTGTCCCAAATGTACATCGGTGCCTTTGGTGAACGCAGGCAGCGTGAGGACATCGGCGTTCTTGGCCATGAGGTTCATCAGGGCGTTGAGCGCGGCCGGGATCCCGTTGGAACCATCGACGCTTTCTACTTCGTCGGCGATGACACCGACGGTGTTGCCGTATGCGGTCTTGGCCAATGGTCGGACGACATCTTCCCACAGACCACCGTTCTCGATACACACCTCGGCTTTCTCGTAATAGCATTCCGTGCACAGGTCCTCACAACAGTCTTCGGCTTCCAAGCAGAAGCGGTCGCATTGGCATTGGGCGGTCACGTCATAGCCGGCATCGGTGCATCGGTCTTCGCATGTGTTGCTGCCGGCCCCGCATTTCTTGGCCTCTTCCACACACAGTCCGTCCCATTGGGTGGAACAGCAGCTGAAGCGCTTGAAGCAGGCGCACTCTTGGATCTCGGGGTCGTCGCATCCGGGCGATGACTTAATGGTGGTGCAGTCGCCCGTGCACTCGCCGCAGTCGGACGAGCAGGTGGCGCAGGACTCTTCCTTGCTGCATACCCCGTCGCCGCAGGCACAGAACCCGCAGAGGACTTTGGCCTTGATACCGCAGACGGTGCTCCATTCGTTGGAGCAGCATTCGTCCACGCCAAAGCCGTCGCACACGCACGCCTCCACAAAGGCGTCCTCGCAGCCGGGGCTTCCGTTGGCTTGGCAACAATCGCCCGTGCACTGACCGCAATCGTCTCGACAGTTGGCGCAGGTTTCGGTCTGCTCACACAGTCCATTTCCACACACGGGCTCGCCACCACAGGCGGCGTAGCATTGATTGCCCGCGCGTTTGACGCAGAGCGAATCCCAGCCGCCTTGGCAACAGAAGGGATCGTGCGCACACACACATTCGGTGATGATGGTGTTGCCACACGAAGGCGTCTCTTTGTCGTTGCAGCAATCCGCTTGGCATTTGCCGAGCTGGGTGAGCGCTTTGACGCATTGGTAGCCCCAGAGTTTGGTGCAACACTCGGGATGAGTGATGCACACCAGCGCCTCTTTGTTTTCATCGTCGCATCCGGGGGTGCCGTTGGGCGTACAGCATTCGCCTTTGTCGGCGCACTCTTCGCACACGCCCTTCGCCTTGGCGGCACAGCTCAGATCCCATTTGTAGCTGCAGCAGGATGGGTCTTTTTCACACACGCACTCCTCGATGTCTTCGTCGGCGCAGCCGGGCGCGCTGCCGGGTAGGCAGCAGTCGTCTTTGGGGCAGCAATCCGAGGGGCAGTTTTCGGCCGTCTCTTCGCTATCGCACCATTCGTCTCCGCAGAAACTGGTCTCGCACGCATCGCCGATGGCGTCGCTGTTGGCGTCCGCCTGGTCGGTGTTGGCCACCATGGGGCAGTTGTCGTCACACCCCGTGTCGGCCGGCAAATCGCCACCTAGGCAGGGATCGTTGCCATAGCCTTGGAGTACATCGTCGCCGTCCAGGTCGGGATCGCACGCATCCCCCAGGCCATCGTCGTCCATGTCCAACTGGTTGGGGTTGAAGGACAGCGGACAGTTGTCGTCACACTTGGCCGTCACCCCACCACTGCAGGCGTCGTATCCTGTGTCGGTGAGCACGCCATCCCAGTCGAAGTCCGGTTTGGCGCCGGTGTCGCAGCTTCCGCAATCGAGGGGGCAAGTGGCGCAACTTTCACCGCCAATCTGACCCGGCAGTGAGCATCGTCCGTCCCCGCATGTCACGATTCCCTGCGCTTGGCATACGCCGCACGAGCGGGCCGCTTCCACCACGCAATCGGGGCTCCAGGGGCGGAGGCAACACTCTCTCTTGGCGGCGCACACGCACTCTTGGATGGAGTCGATGTTGCAGCCCGGGCTGAGGTTGGCCTGGCAGCAACAGCCATGGCATACGCCGCAATCTTCGGGGCACGTGTGGCAGGTCTCTTGGTACGTGAGCGGTGCCCAGGGCTTGTCGGCAGTGTAGCTTTCGCACACGCTGTCGCCGCAAGAGGGGCAATCGCCACAGTCGCTGGGACAGTTCTCACAGTCCTCTAAGAGCGGGTATGAACACAGGCCATCCCCGCACGCACAGGTGCCGCAATCGCTCTCGCAGTTGGTGCAGTCCTCACCGGCGCCCGCGTGGCACTGGCCGTCGCCACAGGCGGTCGGACACGCGCCGCAGTCGTCTGCGCAGTTGGCGCAGTTCTCATCGGCTGTCATCGGGCACACGCCGTCGCCACAGGTGTTGGACTTCTCGCAGAACACACCGGCCCACCCGTCGTCGCAGGCACATGCATCGTTTTTACAAGTGCCGTGGCCCGAGCAATTGTCACCGCACGAACAGTCACCGCCGTCGTATCCCCAGTCGGCGCAGTTGAAGTCGTAGAAGGGCCAACTGCGCCCGTCATCACACACCTGGTTGCCGATCACCGACACACCCAACACCGCCTCGGCGTAGAGGATTCGGCTCACACAGCGATTGTTGCAGTCGCGCTCATAGGCGAAGTCCAAGTTGCCGGTCTCGTAGAGATCGATGTCCAGATCTGTGGACGGACACAGGGGCGGTTTGCAGTCGTCAAAGCTATACTTGAAACAGTTGAAATCCGGTCCGCCGTCTTGACCGTCGTCACATGCGCCGTTGTATCGATAGGTCTCCGGGTGGCAATCGCCGCGGCAGTCCGGGGTCTCTCCTGCGATGACGCAATAATTGGGGTCGCCCGGTGGGCAGGTGTCCACGGGGCCCAACCAATAGGCTCGTGTGTCCGCGCCGCCCACGTTTTCGGCGGTAAGCTCCAGGTAGGCCCGGCTGTAGCCCAAGGTCTTGTCGAGCGATTGAACCGTGCCGTCGCCTTGCGCCACGGGTTGGCCGAACGCGTCGTACTCCACGATGTTGGCGATGACGTCGAAGCGGAACGTGAGGGGCATGCTCAGATCCAAGACCAAGGTCTTTTGGGGCTTCCAGTTGAAGGTGCCGCCCAGTTCACCGTGAAGAACCAGGGGTTCCAATCGGTCGTTGGTGTCGAGTGTTCGCTCGGAGAGCCCGCTATCTCCATCCACATAGAGCGTATGGCTGATGGTTTCGTTGAGGATGGTGTCGGTGGTCACGTGCCAAACGGCTCTGTAGCTGACGCAGGTGCCGGGTTTGCAGGGATAGGAGCTGGCGGGGGTGTATCGCAGCGGGATCTCGTGGTGCGCCAACTTGTTCTCGTAGGTGGTGCGCGCAAAGAGCGGGGCCGTGAACGTGCCCTGCTTGACGGTCAGGACGCGCTGGTTCCAGTGGCCCCGCACCTCGCCGTTCTGTTCGTCGTGTTTGGCCGGCGCCCGGCCGTAGAGCTGGATGGTCTGGGTGGTGTGGCTCATGTAGCCATAGAGCACATGTTGCGCGGTCGCGTAGTCGCCACTGTCGCCTTCCAGCGGCGCGATGATCGAGAGGGTGCCGTCGTCGTCGCACGCCATCAACGCGGTGCTCGGCGGCACGACGCATTCGGGATCCACGGCCGAGTTGGGATCGTCGTAGGGCGCACCGCACGTGAGATCGGCACCGCACCAGGTGAGCTGCGGCGTGTCGCCCGCACAGTCCACGGTGTAGTCGCCACTGCACGCCAGATCCGGCGCGGAGTCGCAGGTGATCACATCGTAGGTTGGGGAGTTCAAACAGTCTGCTTCACACGAATTGGGGTTTTCTCCCTCAACTGTGTCGCAGGTGCCGTTGTTGCACAGATCGCCGTCCGCTTTGCCCCCTTCGGCGGTGACCTTGGCGAAGAGCGGCGCGTTGGTCTCATTGGCCGCCTGTTCGTAGTAGCCTTCCAGGAAGGTGCGCCAGTACTCCATGCCAATGACGTCGCCGAAATTGACGTCGAAGTGTTTCTTGCGCAAGGGGAAATAGAGCGCGATGCCGGTGGTGTCGCTGGTGAGCGTGCCCTTGACTTGGTCCACCACCATGGCGTCGATGGCGTTGAGCAGAGCGTCTTTGTCCACCAGTAAGTCGGCGTTGTTCAAGGCCATCCGGTGGGCGAGGTGTCCCATGTCCACCAGATGGTAGGACTCGTTGAGTTTGGGCGACCGCCCGTATTCTTGGCTTTGTGAGCGCCCGCGGCCCACTTTGACCTGAGCCAGTTGGAGCGAGCCCTGGGCGCTGTTGAGTAGGTCCTTGAACTCCGCCTCCACAGCGGCGAACTTCTCCAGATCCAGGAGCGCCAACGTGATGGACGAATGTTTGCCATACTCGATGGCCTGTTGGTCGAACGCTTTGAGGAGCTCCCGGCCGATCTCCTCGGTGGAGGCCGCGGGGTGGTCACTGAGCACCTGAAGGGCTTGGTAGTCCCACCCGTGGACCGGTTCGTAGTCGGCGCTGGCGAGCAGGTACTTGGCCGTGTCTTGCAGCGCGGTGACCGTGGACAGCTCGGACATCAAGCAGGCGTCGAAGCCCAGCACATCCAATTTGTCGATGTTGGCGGCTGCCAGCCCTTCGGTGATGGCGCTCTTTAGCTCGGGGAGCTCGAGTCGATCGTGGTTGGCGCCATCGTCGCCGCCGTAGCCGTACCAGCCGTTTCCGTGGTTCCACAAGATGGCCATGGTCCGTTCG
>CAUZBV010000246.1:0-5832 GCA_963578115.1 Myxococcales bacterium | reverse complement strand
TTGCAAGGGCCCAAAGCCCACGGCATCGCGAACCGTGTGATCCCCGGGGCCGGTGACATGGCCCCCTTTCAAGTCCGTCGCTTCGGCGACCTGATCCTGGCCACGACGGGCTATACCGGAGAGCCGGGCTTTGAGATCTTCGTCGGGACTAGCGAAGCCGATGCCTTGTGGGACGCGCTTCTCGACACGGGCGCGGCCGATGGTCTGATCCCGGTGGGACTGGGCGCACGTGACACACTCCGACTGGAGATGAAGTATAGTCTCTACGGCAATGACATCGATGAGACCACCCATCCACTGGAAGCGGGTCTCGGCTGGGTGACCAAGCTGGACAAAGCGGGCGGATTCATCGGTTGCGACTCCCTGAGGGCCATCAAAGAGAAGGGAACCACCCGACGGCTGGTGGGACTCCAAATCATCGATCGTGGCATCGCTCGGCATGGCTATGATCTGTACGTCCCCGGTGATGATGCGCCCTGCGGCGTGGTCACCAGTGGCACCAAGTCACCGAGTCTGGGCGTCGCTGTCGCCATGGGCTATGTGGCCAAGCCACAGGCCAAGGCGGGCAGCCGCGTGGAGGTGGACGTTCGAGGCCGTCGAATCGCAGCAGAAGTTGTTAAGACACCCTTTTATCGCAAGGATGCGGCTTAAGAGCGCATTGGGAGAAAGCATGTCCATTCCACAAGATTTGAAGTTTACCCGCGACCACGAATGGGCCCGAACGGAGGCAGATGGAAGCATTACGGTGGGCATCACCGATTTTGCCCAAGACCAGCTGGGCGACATCGTCTTCGTGGAGTTGCCTGACAAGGGCAGCACCGTCGGGCAGTTCGACGCATTTGGGGTGGTGGAGTCCACCAAATCAGTCTCGGATCTCATCAGCCCCATCGGAGGACGCGTCATCGCCGTGAACAACGATTTGGATGGTCGCCCCGAGGTGGTCAACGATGACGCGTATGGCGAAGGCTGGATGATTCGAGTGCAGCCGGACAACGAGTCGGAACTGGACGATTTGCTCAGTGCGTCCGACTACGAAACCTTTCTGGGCTCACTCGACGAGGACTGATCGGTCATGCGGTACATCCCACATACGCCCGAAGACATTCAAGCCATGTTGGCTGTCATTGGCGTCGACTCCATCGATGAATTGTTTCGACAGATCCCGGCGGACCTCCAATTGGCTCACGGCCTCGACGTGCCGCCTGCCATGTCGGAGCCCGACCTGGTCAAACATGTCCAAAATTTGGCGCTCCTCAATGAGGACAACACCCGCACACTGACGTTCTTAGGCTCCGGCGTCCACCACCATCACATTCCCACCGCCGTCAGTCAGTTGCTCTTTCGCGGTGAGTTTTTTACCGCGTACACGCCCTACCAGCCCGAGATTAGTCAAGGAACGCTGCAAGCCATCTTCGAATTCCAGACGATGGTGGCCGAGTTGCTGGGCGTCGAAATCGCAAACGCCAGCTTGTATGACGGCTCGACAGGCTTGGGGGAAGCCGCCTTGATGGCCCGGCGCTGCACACGACGTTCCAAGATACTCATCAGCGCCGGTGTGCATCCTGAATATCGGAATGTGGTCGACACCTATGTGCGCGCACTGGACGCGGAAAATTCACAGGAGCTCATCCCGCTGACCGATGAAGGGTCGACCGACATCAACGCGTTGGAGACCCTGCTCTCCGATGACACCGCGGCTGTCATCGTCCAACATCCGAACTTCTTCGGCACGCTGGAAGACGTGACAGCCATTGCGGAACGTGCCCATCAGGTTGGCGCACTCTGTGTGGCCACATTCACCGATCCCTTCGCCTTTGGCGTCTTGGAAGCCCCCGGACTCTCGGGTGCCGACATTGTGGCCGGCGAAGGCCAAGGTCTCGGTGTCCCCATGAGTTTTGGGGGCCCCCTGGTAGGCTTCTTCGGCTGCGGACAGAAAGTTGTTCGGCAAATGCCGGGACGTCTCTGTGGACGCACCGTGGACAAGAATGGTCAAGATGGATACGTCCTGACCCTGTCCACACGAGAGCAACACATCCGCCGGGAACGCGCGACAAGCAACATCTGCACAAACCAAGGGCTGATGGCCCTGGCCTCCTGCATCACCATGGTGCTGCTGGGACCGGACGGGCTCGAAAGAGCAGCCCGACTCTCCTTCCGCCGAGCGCACGACGCGCAAAGACGCGTCTGCGAATTGGATGGCTACAGTCCACGATATGGAGGTCACTTCTTCCATGAGTTCGTCGTGCAGACTCCCCAACCGGCCCAGGCCATTGTGGACCGCCTCTCCTCGCAAGGCATCGTACCCGGCCTCCCCTTGAGCACCCCAGCACTCGGCTTGAGTGGTCGCGAGCACGAACTCTTGATTTCCACGACCGAGCTTCATGGTGAGAAAGACATCGACCGCTTGGTCAACGCTCTGGCAGGTTAGCCTCAACCATGGACATCGATTAGCTCATTGCGGGTGCCGGCCCCGCCGGTTGTGCCACTGGGATCGCGTTGGCCGAGACCACCCCCGACATCTGCGGAACGCACCCTCTGTATCGACAAAGCCGAACACCCTCGGCCCGAGGCCTGTGGCGGTGGGCTCACAGCGGGCGGATCGCGCTGCGTGCGCTGGGAAATCTACTTTTCGGGACCCATTCGCCACCAAACGAGTGATTCAGTTGATTGCCCCATCGCTTTCGGGTATAAGGCTGGCTCGCGCGTGAGGAGCTATTGAAAACAACGCTACGAAAACTAGTTCCAATCCTTGCAGGGGTCGCCCTACTGGTGACGTTTGTTGTCGCCGGCTCGGGATGCAACAAGATCAAGGAAACGTTCGGTGGGCGAACCATTGAAGATCCGGAAGAAGACACGCCGGAATGGGTCGTTCAGCAAGTGCTCCGCGCCGCTGCGATCGATGACCAAGAGGATTCCTGGAATGAGTACCGGGTGTTCCTCCACTCCAAAGAACAGACAACCCAGGGAGTGAAAGATTGGCAGCGAATGCGCTTCCCCGCTTTGCGGCGAAAATACGAATGCTTTCTTGAAGAAGAGGGTTCGTTCACCTACACCATCAAACGCACCGACACCGTGTCGGAGGACGAAATCCATATCTACGTGAAGTGCAAAACAACCGAGATGCCCACCCCCTGCAAATTGCAACGAGACCCCAAAGATGACGACGAATGGCGAATTCGTTGGAATTGTTTGAACTGATTGCGGGTTGGAGCAAAAGGCGAGAGATCAGAACCATGAACATTCATCAACAAATCGAGCGAGAGAATCAATTCAAAAGCAGTGAGGAGCTGAAATGAAGAAGGAGAATTTCGTTATTGGCCTCATCGGTGTGGCCGTCGTTTTCTTCCTACTGGGGCGCTTTAGCATCTCGACCACCGAGAAGCGTAAGAAAGCGGACAGTTCGGATGAAATCGCCAAAGCCCAAACCGATGCGAAAGAAAACGCAGGCGATGGGGCCAAGAAGGACGAGGCTGAAGAGGCCACTGGTGCTGTCGCTGGCAAAGGTGCCGTCGCAGCGGGCGCGAATCCGGCTGCCAACCTGAAAGCGGCTGCGCTTGAGAAGCGGCCTACACCAACAGTAGCGCCTTCACCGCCTGCCGCAGCGAGAAAAGGCGCTGGGGGGTCTCTGAACGTCGTCGTCTCACCCCGCAAAGGTCCTGAGACGGCGAAGGTCACGATCATAGAGATCAGTGACTTCCAATGACCGTACTGCTCAAGGGTCGGTCCGACCCTCAAGCAGATTCGTGAAACCTGGCCCAACGATGTGGCCGTGGTGTTCAAGCACAACCCGTTGGGCTTCCACAAACAAGCCATGCCCGCCGCGTTGGCCTCTATGGCCGCCGGCAAGCAAGGCAAGTTTTGGGAGTACCACGACAAGATGTTTGCCGACCAAAAAGGCATCAACCCTGCAAACCTCACCAAGTGGGCCACAGAGTTGGGGCTGGACATGGCCGCGTTTGCGAAGGACAGCAAAGATGGTGCTCTTCGCAAGCAGATTGAGAACGAACAGCGCGCTTCCGTGGCCTTGGGCCAACGGGGTACGCCCGCCTTCTTGATCAACGGCAAAGCGTTGAGCGGTGCCCAACCCTTCGACAAGTTCAAGACGATCATCGAAGCGGAATTGAAAGCCGCGGACGCCGCCATCGCCGGCGGTACCCCGCTGGCTCAAGTGCACAACGTACGTGTGCGGGCCAACCTGGCGGCCAAAGCATCTGTGTATATAGACAGTCTGATCGGCGGAAAGCTGGCCAAAGCGGCCCCGAAGCCGAAACCAAAGCCGCGCCCCGTCGACCGAACCGTGTGGAAAGTCACGGTGGACGACCACAACCCGATCAAAGGCAACAAAGACGCGTTGGTCACCATCGTGGAATGGTCGGATTACCAATGAGGATACTGCTCCAAAGTCGGTCCGACTTTGAAAAAGATTCTTCAGAACTTCCCCAACGACGTACGAGTCGTGATGAAGCACAACGCGCTTGCGTTCCACAACCGAGCCATGCCCGCAGCTGAAGCAGCCATGGCTGCCCATGCGCAAGGCAAGTTCTGGGAAATGCACGACGCCATCTTCGCCAAAATGCGCGAGCTGACGGACGAAGGCTTGGAAAAACGCGCTCAGGAGGTTGGCCTGGATATGGGTGCCTTCAAGAAGGCGATGAGCAGCCACAAATACAAGGGGCAAATCGAAGCCGACATGGCCTTGGCTGAGAAGGTCCGCTCACGTGGGACGCCCAGCTTTTATGTGAACGGACGCAACATCCGTGGTGCGCAACCGTACGAAAACTTCGAGTCCCTCGTCAAAGAGGAGCTCGCGAAGGCCAAGACGCTCTGCGGCGACGTGCCTGGTGCCAAATGCTATGCGGAGCGCATCATCGCCAAAGGCAAAGTGTTCGAGCCCTTGGAGGCGAAGGTCAACACCTTCACCACGGACGGTCGCCCCTTTGAAGGAAATCCGAAGGGTGACATCATCATCACGGAATTCTCTGATTTCCAATGACCGTACTGCATACGGGTGGGTCCACCCTTGAAGCAGTTGACGAAATCACAAAACCCCGCGCTCAAAGGACGCGTTAAGTTGGTCTTCAAGCATTTCCCGCTTGGTTTCCACAAGCAGGCCATGAACGCGGCCAAGGCGTCCATTGCTGCCCATCGTCAAGGCAAATTCTGGGAGATGCACGATGTCATCTTCAAGAACCAGAAGACCCTTGCGGATGACAGCTATGAGAAATTTGCCAAAGAGATCGGCCTAAAGGTCGCGAAGTTCAAGAAAGACTTCGCCGATCCAGCAACCGATGCCGAGGTGAAGCAAGACATGAGCGAGGCTCGGGCTGCCGGCGTCAACGGTACACCCAACGTGTACATCAACGGCCGGAAGTACCAAGGCGGATATTCGGAGAAACAGATCGGCGGAATCGTGTCGAAGTACCTCAAGTAGTCGTCACGACGCATCCATCGAGAACGGCGGTGAGTCTTCGGATTCATCGCCGTTTTTTTTGTTCCCTTGCGTCGAATACCGTCCCTCTGGCAAGGTACTCCCATGCGAAAGCGAACCACAGTTCTGTTTTTGATCGTTGTTCTGACCATGGGTTGCAACGCCACGGACGAAAACTCGTCACCCTCAAACGACGCCCCTTCCCCGGATGTGCCCTCCACGACCGACTCTGCCACACCGCCGATAGACGAGGGCCGGCCACCACAGGATGAAGGTTCGCCGCCCGAAGACACGGGGCCACCTCCTCCCATCAAAGAGACGTACAACACATTCGTCGGCGACTGGACCATGACACCGGGCCAGGAGGTGACCAAATGTGTTCGAAAGCGCCTGAGCAATGTGGA
>CAUZBV010000245.1:0-5838 GCA_963578115.1 Myxococcales bacterium | reverse complement strand
AGACAGCGGGTCCGATGCTGTCAATTCAATCATCTTGGAAGGCGAAAGCAAATTGGGCAAAACCCAGGATTGCTACCCACCGGACCCATAACCATGAACTATCGTTTGAGGTTCATGACCTCCATGAGCATCTCATTGGCCGTTGCGATGCTTCGACCATTGGCTTGGTACCCACGCTGAGTAACGATCATGCGCGTAAACTCGTTGGCGAGATCCACGGTGGATTGCTCCAAGCTACCCGACCGAATATTTCCTCGGCCACCGGCGCCGGGCGCCCCATAGGTGGGCGTGCCAGATCTGGAGGTCTCGACGAAGAGGCCATATCCTTGGCTTCGCAGTCCGGTGTTGGACTTGAAACGTGCCAGCGTGACCTGGGCGATCAGTCGTTCTCGTCCGTTGGAGTAGTGACCGACCACACGACCTTCGGCGTCGATGTTGAGGTTTTGGAAGGAGCCGGCTTGCGCACCATCATTGAAAATGCTGGAGGTCGCCGATTTCGCCGCATATTGGGTGGTCGCGTCGGCCCCCGTACCGCCGTCAGCGATGGATTTCCCGAAGTCGAATACGATGGCCTGAACCGCGCCACCCTTTGGTTGGAACACAGGCCCAACCGTTTGGACATCCGAATCGAGTTTGCCGTCCAGCGTGAACTGGAGCGTCCCTTGGGCAACGACTGCACCATCGCCCTCGACGCCACCTTCCAAGTTTTTGCCATCCACAACGACAAAGTATTCCCATTGGTTGGACGCGGTCTTTTGGAAATAGACGTCCGCCGGATAGGACTTTCCTTGGGGGTCATACAGTGTCACACCCGCTGCAAAGGCGGAGGTGTCATTGGGTTCCAGTGGATCAAAGGGATTGGCGTCAATATCGGCTTCCGCGTCCAAGTTGATCACCATGTCAACGGTGCTGCTTGCCGCAGGTGGGAAGGGTACATCGTCGATGTTGATATCTCCCAGCGAGCTCCCAATCGTGCCGTCTGATTTGACGGTGTAGCCCTGGAGTCGCAGGCTACTTGGATTGACTAAGAACCCTTCGTGGTCCACGTGGAATTGTCCGGCACGGGTGTAGAATATGCCCTCGGTTCCAATGGACGAGCCCTCCACGGCGAAGAAGCCTTGGCCAGCAATGGCCAAGTCGGTTGCCACACCGGTACCCAAGAGGGCGCCTTGTTCAAACATACGCTCGACAGACGCCGCCTGGACGCCGCCACCGATGCTCGTATTCGAGAAGGTTCCGAGCAGGGTTTGGCCCAGGATGTCCTGGAAAACCGTGCGACTTGCCTTGAAGCCAATCGTGTTGAGATTGGCGATATTATCACCGATGACGTTGAGTGCGTCACCGTTGGTTTTGAGGCCGCTGAGGCCAATGTAGAGGGATTTTTGAATACTCATGGAGTCACTCCTAGCTGGTGGGATTCTCTGTGAAGAATACTTCTGTTAATCGCCTTGGTAGCGGTGTGGTTAAAGTTAACGTAGAGGGCCATCGCTGTCCGAATCCGGATTGGATTCAACGACAGCCATGACTTCCGATAGTTTGACGGTTTTGCCGTTTGCTAGCACGAGCTCTGGATAGCCATTGTAGAATGTCACCGATTTGACCTTATGGATGTTCTTGGTCGTGGCTTTGACCTCGTTGCCGTCCAGGTCCTCGGCCTTGGCGATCGAGAAGGTGTACTGACCGGTCGGTGCGGTTTCACCGTCATTGGTTTTGCCGTCCCAGGCCACGGTGTTGGAGCCCAGTGTTCCGGTGGTGTAAATCGTACGAACCACGTCTCCGTCTTCGTTGGTGATCTCGATTTCCACCTCGGAGGCGTCGCCTTCCAACGTGAAGCTGAGTTCGGTGGAACCACGGCCGGAATACCCGATCTCGTCGCCGCCAATCTCCACGTTTTTGCCGATGAATCCAGTCGCCAGTGTCGAGTTGGTCGCGCTGGAAGCCAAAGCGACCAGTCCGAGCCCTTGCTCGATGTTCACGAGCCGCTCAAGACTGGAAAAGGTGGCCAGTTGACTCACAAACTCCGTGCTGTCCTGTGGATTCAACGGATCTTGTTGGGACAGCTGCACGATCAGCAGCTTGAGGAATTCCTCTTTGCCCATTTCGGATTGTGGCACACCGGCCCGTTGTGAGAGCGCGTTGTCGGTATTTGCAATGGTATGAACAGTCATGATGAATTCTCCCTAGGCCACTATGTGAAGACCCTTTTCGGTCTTCGATGGGGTTGTGCTGGTCTTGGTTGGGGCGGTGCCGTCCCGTCGACGGCGGTCCATGGAGGCGAGATTCGCTTCGTGATGCATGGCATCGTCTTGTGCTTCTTGCTGGGTGGACGCCCGATCGCCACCACGGTCCATTGGGTCGCCATTGTTCTGGTCAGTGGTTTGTCCCACCTCCAGGATGGGTTGTTGATAACCGCGGGCTTCCAAGGCTGCGTGCAGCGCGCTCGAGCCCTGTCGCAAGAGACTGACGGTCTGTGCATCGGCCGTTTGCAGGAGCACTTGAACCCGGCCTTGGGCGGTGCCGTCCATGCGTATCCGTACGTTGACGTGCACCTCCCCCAACTCAGCGAGGTGAAGCGTCAGTTTGGCACGTTGACCACTCATCTTGATCTGAACGCGGTCGAGGTGGTCGGCGATTCGTTGATGCAGTTGCTGTAACTCGGTGGCTTGTTGGGCGCCGGAATGGACGCGCGCGCTCGTACCCGAACGGCCGACAGTGAGGCCCGTCTTGGCCGCGAGCTTCGACACCAAACGTGTCGTGTCTCCGTCCATGTCGATGTCACCGCTGGACGTTTCGACTTTGTTGGTCGGTTGATTCAACTGAACGCCCGCACGTGCCGTTCGGTCTTGCGCCGACTGACCGTGGGAGCGCACGGCTTGTTCGAAGCGAGCCGCATCGATGCTCTTCTCTGGAGAGCCTTTGGATGTCTCGCGGCCATTGCTGTTGCTTTGTGTGTCCCCCCGCTCTTGGCCTTGTGTGTGCTGACGAGCTGCGCGCACGTCGCCGCGACCTTCACGCTCCAATGGGTTGCCGTGGGACTCGGCGCTCCGCTGGCTTGGCGCGCGGTCAACGTTTTTGTTCCCCTCTCGGTCGGTGCTCGAGACTGGCGCGTCGGTGCGTTGTTCTTTGGCAATCTGTTGGGTGTTCTGATCGTTGCCCACTGATTTGTTGTGGGTGGAGCGCGCTACATCGGCGGCCATGTCCTCAACGCTCTGCGGGGTGAGGACCTGTGCTTTGCGGTTCAACGCGTTTGTGAGTTGCAGCTCGTTTCGGGAGGAGAGAGCCATTAAGTTGTGACGCTGGGTTCGTCGTCCCTGGCTCGATCCTTTTCCGAGCCCCAAGGTGGCGAGACGGGCGCGCAAACGGTGCAGGAACGATCGACTCTTTGCCGGGTTGCCCTGCCGAGCGTTCAGATCATCCGCTGGGTTCCCACGTAGCTCGGTTGGTGCTGCGTCAGCAGCCAGGGCGGATCGCTCAGGGGATTCGGTTCTCTGGTTCGTCGTTTGGTTTTCGTGAGAGTCTGTCGAGGGTCGGTAGGTTCCGTCTTCGCGGCGATCGCTTCTTTCGGCTGCAGAACGCACGGGTTCTTGGGGACGGCTGTCGACCCTTTGGGCGTTGCGGTCGAGTTGTTCCGGCTGCGAAAAAGTGTCGTCTCGTTGTTCAAAGCCGGTGTCGATGTTTTCCCGGCGGACATTCGCGTCCAAGCGATCATGCCCATTGTTGCCGGCCAAGATGCGATCAAATGGCGTTCTTAGGTCTTCGCTCGCGTTGGGTTGCGATGAGACAGTGCTGTGAGGGTTCTCAAAGAAGGACATGTTTGCACCCTTGGTGTTCGGCGGTCCCGTATTGAGAAGGTTGGGGGTGATGGAGTTCATTTCTTTATCTCCTTGTTTGTGAAGGGCAAGTCGAGGAGTTTGTTGGCAAGCTGAACGGCTCGCGCGGCGGGGAGTGCTTCGAGGAGCTTGCTCGCTTGACGTTCACCCAGTCGATCCAGGGTGGCGATGGCCAGTTTGTCCTCTGTCACGGCGATGATATTGGCGGCATTTTCGGGTCTCATTTTCCGGAGAAGATTCGCCAATTGGACAATCCTTTTGTTGCGATCATCCACTATCTTTTGCGCTCGCTTATCGAGCGTACTCGCAATGTCCTTTTGCAATTGGCGAAGCTTCGCCATGTCGTCATTGATCTGCTGCTGTAGGGCGAGCAACGCGGTTTCCATGGACATCAATCTCAGACGCCGTGCTTCCACGCTTTCGATGGCTTTTCGGAGCTGAGCGACGACAATCTGTTCTGCCGGACTCAGATCACAGCCCCTGGTGTCGACCACCGGCTTGTCTTTGTCGTCGTTCGCGGATACTTCACTCGACTTCTTGTCTTGAGCAAGAGCGTTTGATGTCACCAGCAGAATGATGATCGTTGCGCCGATAAGGGATTGGACCCAGGTCGACTGGTTTGGTGCGGGGGTAATCATAGGTTTGCTCCGTAGCGGTCGACGAGTGAATAGAGCATATCCATACTCTTTTTTACGTCAGCCACTTCACTGGTTTCCTGAGCCAGCCATTTTTGCAACACGGGGTATGCATTGAGCGCTCGATCGAAACGTGGGCTGGTACCGCGTTCATAGGCGCCCAAGGAGACTAATTCTTCGACTTCTTGATAATCGGCCATGATTTCACGCACTCTCATGGCCGCACGCATGTGACGCGGTGTTGTCACTTCCGGCATGACCCGGCTTACGCTTTGGAGCGGGTCGATGGACGGGAAATGACCACGGTTGGAGAGCTTTCGACTCAACACGATGTGTCCATCGGTCGTCGCGCGTACCGCATCGCCGATGGGATCGCCCAAGTCATCGGCTTCGAGAAGCACGGTATAGAATGCGGTAATGGAACCAATTCCTACGCCGGGACCGGCTCGCTCCAACAATCGAGGAATGATCGCGAATGCGGACGGTGGATACCCCTTCGTCGCCGGTGGTTCGCCAACGGCCAGTCCCAGCTCGCGTTGGGCCATCGCCACACGGCTGAGGCTGTCCATCAAAAGAAGAACCCGTTTTCCTTGGTCGCGGAAATACTCGGCGACCGCCGTGGCAACGCGCGCGGCACGAACACGCAACGCAGGAGCGTGATCGGCCGTCGCGGCGATCACGACCGCGTGTCGAAGCCCATTGGGACCGAGATCGCGCTCCACAAAGCGCTTTACTTCACGGCTTCGTTCCCCGATTAGCCCAATCACGGTGACGTCTGCTTCTGTGTTGCGTGCCATCATGCCGAGCAGGGTTGATTTTCCGACGCCGGCGCCCGACAAGATGGCGAGCCGCTGTCCTTCGCCACAGGTTAACAACGTGTCGATCGCCCGGACTCCGACACTCAGACGACGTTCCACAAAAGAACGCTCGAGCGGATTGAATGGCGGCGGGTCCAGGGCGTAGTTGTACGTCTGTTCTGAGCGACCCAAGGAGCCCAATGAATCGATGGGAGTGCCCCAACCATCCAATACGCGCCCGAGCAAGGCATCGCCTACGGTTACTTGAGGCTGTTGGGGGGTGCCGAAGATCTCGGTTCCCGACTGGATCCCCTGCACGCCAGAGAGCGGCATCAGACTGGCCATATTGCCACGAAGGGCCACGATCTCCGCAGGAACAGCCTCCGACATCTTGGTGCCGGGTCGGCGCAGTCTGCACATCATGCCGAGGTGTGCACCGGGTACGGTGCCTTCCACGAGCAGACCGGTGACGCGAGATACACGGCCTGTCAGCCGGAAAGGCGGCGTTTCGTCGATCGTCTGGACAATTTGGTTGTGGTCAAACAACGTCATCGATCCGTGTCCTCGCTGGGTTCG
>CAUZBV010000244.1:0-5848 GCA_963578115.1 Myxococcales bacterium | reverse complement strand
CGTCCACGGCCATGAGTTCTGCTTTTCTACGAAGCATCGTGACCAAATCATCGTACGATTCCTGACCGCGATACAGGGCCACCAAGGCCTCAATGGCTGGCAAGTCGTCGGGGGCATGATCCAGCACACGACCGTACTGCGTGATGGCCCCCCCCGGATTGTCACATCGATCGGAGAGAGTCTGGGCCAACACCCGATGGATTTCGCGACGGCGCTCTGGGTCCACCGCATCGTCCACGGCAGATTTCAGCAGATCGGCCAGCTCCTGGAAATTCCCCAACCCGTCGGTGAGGCGAAGCAATTCGGCGACTGTGTTTTCGTTGTCCGGAATCAACCGATAGGCATATCCCACATGCTCAAACGCGCGAGAGGAAGAACCTCCACGCTCTTCATGCAATGCCGCCAGTTGGAAGTGCAGCGTCTCCTTTTCGGACGGTTCTTCCGCCGCTTTCTGCTGGACCTCGTACACATGGATCAATCCTTGCCAGTTGTCCGCTTGTTTGTAAGCCTTTTCCAAGACCCTGGCGGCGGACGGTGCCAACCCGTCAATCTCAAGCATCCCCTCGAGCGGTCCGACAGCGGAGGGATTCGTGGCATTAACACGAAGGACTTTTGCGTAGGTCTTGATGGCTTTGGATGGTGCCGACAGCGATCCGGCCTCCAACTCCGCTTGGCGCACCAAGAGCGACACCTTTTCCTCATCCGCTTCTGCCTGCTTGATGCGCTGTTTGAGCACGCCATGCAAATCATCCCACCGCTCGGCGCGGCCATACAAATCATCCAAACGAACCAAGGCATTATTGTGCTCGGGCCGCCAGTCCAGCACAGCCCGCATGTCTTCAATGGCGTCGTCGATCCGATGCAAGCGTTCGGCGAGCAGCGATGTCGTTTGAAAGCGAAACTCGATGCGCTCGTCTTCGGTCTCGCACAGAGACTCCTTCTGGCGAAGAATGCCCAACAGATTCTCCGCGTCATCGGTTTCCTCGTAGAGGTTCTCGAGTGCATTGAGCGCCCCAATGTGCGTGGGATCATCGTCCAGAATGCGACGGTAAAGCACCTCGGCCCGCTGTGGTTCAAAGAGTTGTTCGCGCGCTGCTCGAGCGGCTTTCTCGTACACGACCACACGCAATTCATCACTCTGAATGGACGGAGCCTGCTCTTCGTACAAATCGACCAACACGGTCCATTCCGCCAACTCTTCTACCAAAGCCTCAATACTGGCATGCAAGGACTTCCTGTCCGGATCGAGTTTCATCAGTCGGCTCGATGCCCAGAGCGCTCGTTCTTTGTCGTCTAGCTGCTCCCCATAGAGCGAAATCAACCGCTTCAGTAAACTGATTTTCTGCCGCTTGGGCGGGCCATCCGCCAGCTGGATTTCCAGTGCATCCGCAACATGAGCCCAGGCTTCCTTGGCCCGATAAATCGGTTCCAATGCGCGCGCAATGTTTCCCTGATGTTCGGTGCTTGCGAGCAATTCCTCCAGGCTTCGTACAGCCAGATCGCATCCGTCGTCCACAGCCAACGCGTCGGTGTAATGCTCGATGGCTGCAGCCGTGTCGCCCCGCGTCGAATACATGAGCATGCCAAGTTTGCAATGGAGCGAAGCCAATTCGGGCGCAGAAGCGTCACTCATGTCCACCAAGCACGCCATCTTCCGCCGCAAGACCTCTTCCAACCGGTCCCAGTCTTGGAGTTGCAGGTGCAGGTGAGCCAGCTCATCATACACGCCCATCTCGTCCGGGAATCGAGCCATCAGTTCGCGGTACACCGCCATGGCCGCTTCCGGCTCATCCAACTCGTCACGCCACACCGCGCCCAGTTCAATCCGCAACGCCTTTTCGTCATCACGAGACAGGCCACCGCGCTCGAGCTTCTGGTGGAGCACATCGACCAACTCGCTCCACTGCTGTGTCTCTCGATAAATTTGCTCGGTCGCCGCCAAGGCCACGGCGTTGGTGGGATCAAAGCGTTGCAAGACATCGCGGTAATGAATCAACGCCTGGTGCGGCAAGGACAAACGAGTCTGGACAACGTTCGCCACTTGAAGCAACAGAGCGGTCGCAACAGCGGGCTGATCGGTCAATGTCTGCGCCACCTGCTCCATGACAGATACGTACACTTCCCAGTTTCCGCTGAGCTCTCCCAGTCGATCCAACGCCGTACGCGCCTCCTCACTGCTTGGGTTCTCTTTGTACGCCTCGACGGCACAGAAAAACGCCGCGTCTGAGTCCTTGAGGTGTTCCTCGTAGACAGCGGCTTTCCCCTTCAACAGGACTTGACGTTCGTCCCGGTCTCGGGTCGCCTCCAGGACCACGTCGTACACCGCTGGCAGCTTTTGCCAGGCTCGTTGACGCTCATAGGCCGGAATCAAACCGCGCGCCGCCCCGAGATGGCCTGGCTCGAGCGCCAAGATCGCCTCAAACGCTTTGATGGCGCGGGTGGGCTGTTCCGCCTCCGAGGCCAGACTGGCCACGCGTTCCAGGAGGTCTATTTTGGCCGACCCCTCGATCTGATTGGCTTCCGACTCGAGCGAACGAATGAGCTCGGGCAAGGTGGCATGGGCTCGAAACAACGCCTCCAGAGTCGACCATTGTTTGGCCTCAAGTGCGCGCTTTCTGAGTTCATTGAACGCTTTGCGGTGGCCGGGCTGGATGCCCAACAAGCGTTCCCATACGTCAGCAGCACCCTCGGGATTCTGGAGCCGTGTGCCCACGATGAATCCCATTTTTTCCAGGGCCTTGACTCGTTCTTCGTCGGAGTCGATGTGCTCGTAACGCGCCTCCATGATCTCGAGGAGACGGTCAAATCGTTTCTCTCGCTCATAGAGCGGCTCCAATTGCTGGAGTGCTTCCGCATCATTGGGACGAACCCGATAAACATCTTCCCACAATTCGATGGCGATGGCCGGGTGACGGATGCGCTCGCTGACCAGACGCGCAAGCTCCAGAATGGCCCTTTCCTCATCTCCATCGCCCTCCGCGCCTTGATTCAAGGCGATCAGCCGGCGAGACACCGCCACATAGTCGTCCCAATTCTTACGCTGTTCGTAGAGGCCCTTAAGCTGGGTCAATGCGTCCAGATCATCGGGCTCGATGGCCAAGATGGCTTGATAATGTTTGATGGCTTCACTCGAGTTGGAGAATCGCTCGAGCATGATATTGGCGATACGACGATGCAGGTCGAGTTGTTTGGACGGATCGCTCTCACAATCGATCCTCGACTGCATAACTCGCGCAAGATCGGGCCATCTGTTTAACTCTTCGTATAGCGTTTGAAGCGCATCGAGCGCCTGCACATTGTCCGGCTGCAACTTGATAATCTGTTGCCACGTGCTGATCACACGGGTGTCGCTCTTGATGTGGTCGCGGTAGATGTTCAACATCTCCAAGTGCACCGCGACCGCGCCGTCCTTGTCGTCTGAGTCCAGCGTCTTGAGTTGACTCTTCAAGAGCTCGACAAGGCTGTGCCACTTGCCGACCTCGGCGTACATTTTCCGGAGGGTCTCGAAGGTCCCGGCATCGGCTTCGCCGGCCGTGTAGACGGCCTGCCAGAAGACGATCGCCTTTTCCGTGTTTCCTTTCTGCTCGGCGATTCCAGCGAGCTTGCGCTTTACTTCGATGGGGTCTTGTCCGCGCTCCACCAAGAATTGTTCCAGGCGACGCCAGTTGTCCCGACGAATGTAAAAGGCCTCGTAGAAACGCCCGGTGACCTCTTGGGCTTCTTCGCGCCCTTTAATCCGACGAAAATACACTTCGGCTCGGTCGGGGTTGTCCAACACCTCCCAATAGAGTCGACCCAACTCGAAATTGAGCCACCCTTGGGTATTTTCATCCTCGAACGTCCGGGCTTGAACGTCGATGAGTCGCAAGATCCGATCGCGTCCCGGATCGTCCCCAATGGCAACGATGACTCGGCGGTAGAGCTGGCCCAACTCGTCCAGACTCTGCTCCTCCAGGAGCGCCCCTTGAATGGCTTCGAACGCCTTAAAGTCCGTGGGGTTTTCTTCAAGCTTTTCGCGCAGCGGCGTGAGATCCATCCAATGCCTCAGTGTTCAATACCCGTTTAGGCCGGCGAGTTTAGCACGATCATAATGGGGCGTAAACGGCGCCGGGGGCCCCTCTGTCCACAGTGTGGATCCAGACTGGTTTTCCTCGGTTAACTCTCCTATCGGCCGGACGGTCGGAAGGCTTGATACACGGCGTCGTGGAATCGCGGTCGGAAGGCCTTGATCGGCGGCTCTTCCACCACCATTGGATGCACACGATTGGATAGCAGCACCACGACAAGATCGATCTCCGGCTCCAGCCAAACCGACGTTCCTGTGAATCCCAAATGTCCGACGGCTTTGGAGCCAAAGTAGCGTCCCGTCGACGACCCCTGGGATGAAACGCCATCAAAACACAATCGCCAGGTGGTGGACTCACTGGACGGCGATGCGTCGGCTGACCAAAATTGGCGAACAACATCGGACGGAATTCGTTTGTCTCGGCCCTGCCAGACATCGAGCAACACTTTTCCCCAAAGCGCCACATCGGCGGCCGTTCCAAACAACCCTGCATGTCCGGCGACCCCTCCGAGCATCCACGCGTTGGGATCATGCACCTCGCCAGCCAGCACTCGTCGACGCACAGAACAGTCTTCGGTAGGCGCGATCTCGGGCGTCGGAGGCAGCCCCAAACGCCGATAAGACGTGTCTGTTAGATTGAATTCTCTACGAACCCACTGAAAGAGCGCGTCCAAGGGAGCGCCCATGGTCTCTTCCAAGATCCAGCCCAAGAGCAAGAATCCCAAGTCGCTGTAACGAGTCTGAGCACCCGGCGCTGATTCCAATGAGGTGTCCAACACACGGCATCGAATCAGAGAACGCGCTTCTGAAGACCCAGGCGCTACCGTGGGGTGCACATCCACCAACCATGTCGCCAAATCCTCCCACGCGGGCAGTCCAGAACAGTGGCTCGCCAGGTGTCGAATTGTGATTGTGTCCCAATGGGAACCACTGCATGACAAGCGAGCGCTCACCGGCTCATCGAGGGTCAGGAGACCGTCGGCGACCACTTTCATAAGCAAGGTGCCCACAGCCATCGGCTTGGTCAACGATGCCAAATCATAGACCGTGCCTGTTGTGTTCGGGATCACCCTGGGTACCAAAGCACGTTGGCCGACCGGTTGATGGAGCAACCGCTCACCCTGTGCCCAAACGCACACCACTGCCCCTGGGAAAGCAGTACCCACTCCGGAGTCCAAGATCTCTTGTGGAGACAACACCACGGAATCCATCAGGACACTCCCTCCGATCGTCGCAGCGCAGGCTCGGTCAACACCAGCCGATCGCGACGCGTGTCGAGACGAACCGATGCGCCGATGGGTAGCACAACATTGCGCGCTCCATGCCCACAGGGCAGACCACGCACCACGGGACCATCAATCCAACCGGTGAACTCCTGCAATACATCATCGAACGCGTGGTGATCGGCATGGGGCATGTCCGAAAAGTCCCCAACCAGAGCTCCAGCCACACCGTCCAGCGCCCCCGACAGCCTCAATTGCGTTAGAGCCCGATCCAGCCGATAAGCCGGCTCACCCACGTCTTCGAGAAAGAGGATGCACCCCGCCAACACCGGCTGCCAGGGGGTCCCTATGAGCGAAGAGATGATCGAGAGGTTTCCGCCGACCAGCGGGCCTGTCGCATCTCCTTCCTTTAAGATGGTTCGTGTCTCGAGCAACGGAACATGCGTAGCGGTCCCCTGCAACGTGGCTTGGAGATGCGCCAACGATTGAGCATCCAAATTGGGCAACTGTGTGACCACGGGTCCGTGTAAACCAATGCATCCCATTTTGTACATCGCCA
>CAUZBV010000243.1:0-5855 GCA_963578115.1 Myxococcales bacterium | reverse complement strand
CATACCGTGTCCGGATGGTTTCCACTGTTCTCAGGGTGACAATGCGGAGGGCAAGGAGTCCAACGTGTGTTTCCCGGAAGGGAATTTTCCGGACTGTGTGCCGAACTGCGATGGCAAGCTCTGTGGAGACAACGGCTGTGGACAACCCTGCCCCGACCGATGCCCGGGCATTTGCCTCGAAGAGACCGGCGAGTGCAAAACCGACTAAGATGAACTAGGGAGCGTCGGCGGCGCACCGAAAGCCGACGAAGTCATACGTACTGGTCGGTAAATCATAGACCCGAGACGAACTGCGCGCCATCCGTCCCGCTTCGTAAAAGCTGGCCCCTTTTCGTACCCGACCACGTCCCCCATCCACCCATGCGGACCCATCGGCTGGCGCGTCAGTCCATTGGTCATGGTAGGTGTCTTGAACCCACTGGGACACGTTCCCGATGGCATCATTCACACCAAAATCGGAGGCTCCTGCGGGAAATTGTCCCACCGGGGAGGTCTTTTTGAACCCGTCGATGCAATCCCCCTCCACGCAATTGGCTCGAGAGGTGTCGGCGGTCCAAGTGCTCTCCGCGCACCCCTTCAAATACTCCATGTTCCAATTGGCCATTAGAAATTCTTCTGGACAATTGTCGCCCCAAGGAAAGCGTTTCCACGGACCGCACGAGGCATCCGTCTGCCCTTTGGCCGCACGCTCCCACTCCGCCTCCGACGGCAATCGGGCGTTGCGCCACGAACAATAGGCATCGGCACCGTACCACGACACCTCCACAACCGGATGGGTCGCGCACGATTGATCCGCTGGGCCTTCGGGTTGTAACTGGCAGGTGCTTTGAACGCTGTACGCCGCCTCACAATCAATGCGGCCGTCCACATCGGCACAATCATAACAAGGTTGTGGAGAACCCTCGCTACCGCACTCATTGCCCTTCGCGATGAGGAACTCCGCAAACTCTGTGTTGGTCACCAGATTCGTATCCAAGCGGTACTCAGGCACTTGAACCGTTCGGACGGGATGCTCGTGTGCCTCCCCTTCATAGCCCGACGAACCCATTAAGAAACAGCCCTCCGGAATGGTCACCATGGATGCACTCGGAGGCTCCACAATGGGTGGCTTGTTGTTTTCAGGCGATCCGGACGAACGACAGGAACCCAAAAGCACGATGCCCAACACCCAGACCCAGCAAAACCGTTGGAACTCTCTGGTCACATCTACTCCCTGTCACGCGGTCTTTAGTATGCCAATACCACCCACCTATTGCTAGCATCGAGGCGCTTACGGTACAATTTTGTCATGCGTGCAGGCAGTTCCCCAAGATACATGCTCATCGGTTGCATCGCCGCCATAGGTGTCGTGGGCTGCGTAGAGATCACGTCGCCCGATGATCTCAGCATCAAACAAGGCGGTGCAAGAGTGGAGCCCATTCCCACATTCCTTGAAGTGCAACCCATCTTGATGGAGCGCTGCACGCCCTGCCACGTTGGCGAACAATTGAACGACTGCCCATCCACGTGTTTCGCCAGCTTTTACGAAGCATTGGTGGATCGCTACACCTGTTGCTCGGCTCCCTTCACGGTCTTCGAAGAGCCGCCTGAAAACTGTGCGAATCTGCTCGGAAACATGACCATTGGCGAGTGCGGGCTGGAGCGCGTGATTAATTTTGAAAACGACGGGAAAGATCCTGTGCCACCCGACCAGGCGCTGATTCTGAAGACCTGGGTTGACCACGGCATGCCCGAATAACGAGAGATCTCCAACTCCGCTAGGGAATATCGTCTGAATCGAGCTCCACACACTCGGAATGAAGGGTCACAATGTCTGTACCCGGCTGGCGGAAGGGCTGAGTCCAGCACTTGAACCCCTCTGGACACGGGAAGTCATGGCAGAAGTACTTACAAACAGCGGTCTCTACCGCGTGGAACTCCGCCAAAGGAATGCAGCCCGCGTGAATCGGACAGTCCGCACCACTCGTACAGGGCGCCAAGGGAGGGGTGTTTCCCGGCACCACACAATCACTCGCGATACATTTCAACTGGGGTGGGCAGAGCATACCGCGGCATGAGAGTGATTCCCCGACCCCATCGATGTGATTGCATTCGCCGCTATTTTCCCCCCACCCATTGCAATCCGCATCGGCGACAAGTCCTCCATAGGTGCAATCGGCGTCGCTGTCGCAGAGCATGGTGGGGCACTTGGGGTCTGTAATTCCATCCGCGTCGTTGTCCACACCGTCGCACTCTTCCTTGGTTGGCTCACAAGGTAGCATGAGCGGTTCGGTCTCAGGATTCCACACGTGTTCGACAGGTCGACAGTTCTCCAGATCGATCCAAAGTCCCGAAGGCGGCGCGACAGACACGTCGATCGTTTCCGCTTGGGCGGTGTCCGGTTCGGATGGCGCAGGGTCCGATTCCGTGGCACAGCCGCCAACACACAGAACCAACGTAAGGGCTATGCACACCGCCCAACCATTGGCACTCCCCTTCCGGACATCCCATGAAATCATGACAAAACCATATCCTAGCGCCCCCCCGAACATCAACGCGGAAACCTCGGTGACACCACAGCCAAGCGCACCGCTCTCGTCGTCCCGTCCCTGTCCCCTCGGCAAAACGTCCCTCATCAAACGTTCGAGAACGATGGGTGATGGTACGTAACTATTGCGGGCAGCGAGACCCTTACCTACAATAAAGGGCATGGTTCGACAGCATCGTGCTGGTGTGTTCTTCCGTCTCGCGGCCTTGGCAATTACAGTCCTGGTTGGCTGCGTTGAGTTGCAGCCCCATGACGCACCGGCTCTGGAACAGAGCGGACTGACGTCGGGAGAAATCCCCACCTTCCATGAGGTAGAACCGATCTTGAGGGAGCGTTGCACCCCTTGTCACGTGGGCGAAGCATTGAATGATTGCCCCTCCACGTGTTTGGCAAGCTTTTACGAAGCATTGCACGCGCGGCATACCTGCTGCGAAGCGCCCTATACAGTGTACGAGGGACCACCTGAAGATTGCGAAGATGATGGCGTCGGCATGACCATCGGCGAATGTGGTCTGCTCCGGGTCCTTCAATTTGGTGGAGACGGGAAAGATCCGGTTCCTCCCGACCAGCTCACTATCTTCCAGACCTGGATCGAGCACGGCATGCCCGAATGACCGCATTGGGGTCAAACCCCATCATGATCTGACCATTGGCCCAAATCACGGGAACCCCTTGCAATTGTGACGGAGAGACACCGGCCGATTTGGCTCGCTGGATCATGTCGGGACGCGCTCCAGGATCCTTCTCCACGTCCCGCTCTTGGAAGGGGATCCCCTTGTTGGTCAACCATCGCCGAGCTTTTGTGCAGGCACCACACCACGAGGCAGAGTAGAGGATGACCTTTTGCTCCTTGCCGGCCGTCCTGATCGACTTTTCCGTGGACGGGGGCGAAACCATCGAAGGGGCTTCGCCACGGGTGTCGTCCAAAACCCGATCCAATGCCGCCACCTCCATGACCTGATAGGGAAAGGTCCCGTCGGCGTTTGCTTTTCTCAAGTCCGCAACATACACCAAACCCGGGGGCACTTCTTGGTCACCCGGAACAACAAGCACCGTCGATCGGTTTTCGGCGGGCACCCGCTCAATAGAGCTCACCGTGCGCGCCTTTCGTTTTCCCGTGGGGAAATACCGATAGAGAAAGGTGGCCTCGTCTGGATGCACCCGAATACCAGCGGCGGATTCCGCTGAGGGGGCCGATGGTGCCACCGGGCCATCCACGGGATCGTCCTTCGCACAACCAGAGCCCATCCCCACCGTCATGACCAACGCGATGGTCAGTTGGAAGCGGCGTTTTGGTGCTCGATACGTCACGGCGACGAATACTATCGGTGCGATTGACTTCCCGCAAGCCTTTGCCCAGAGACCGTTGACAGCCCCAACGACGCTTCCTATGCTGCGCCGGTGACCACATCGAAACCCAAAACGGATTCTTCGACGCGGATTCAGGCCCTGGTCCAGGGGGTCGAAAACAAGGACGTGCGGGCGGCAGCAAAACTGATGCGTCTGCTCGATGACCGGGCTCCTGGCGCGCAAGACGCCCTGAAGGTGCTCTACCCTCGAACGGGCAACGCGCAGGTCATTGGCATCACAGGAAATCCAGGTTCAGGAAAGTCCACCTTGGTGGACCAACTCATCGCCCACTACCGCCAACTCGACAAACGGGTGGGGGTGGTCGCAGTCGACCCATCGTCCCCCTTCAGCGGGGGAGCCATCCTCGGCGACCGGATCCGCATGATGGATCATGCCGCCGATCCCAACGTGTTCATCCGGTCCATGGCGACACGCGGTCAGCTGGGCGGCCTGTCTCGAGCCACGGACGATGTAGTCGCCGTACTGGACGCAATGGGCTTCGACCTCATCTTGGTCGAAACGGTGGGGGTGGGACAAGACGAGATCGACATCATCCGGACGGCACAAACCTCCGTGGTGGTGATGGTCCCGGGCCAGGGCGATGACATTCAGGCGATCAAGGCCGGAATCCTGGAAATTGCCGACGTGTTCGTGGTCAACAAAGCCGATCGAGACGGGGTTGATCGTGCCGTCAAAGACCTCAAATACATGCAGAGCCTCGCGCCCACGGAGCCCGAATGGCGCCCCCCAATCGTGCGCACCATCGCCACACAGGGGGATGGTCTGGCGGAGCTCATCGAGACCATCGACAACCATCAGGCTCATCTGCAGGGCTCCGACAAACTCCGTGAGAAGAGCCGCTCCCGAGAAGCACATCTGCTTCGAAATGCGCTTCGAGACCAACTGGGCGAGCGAATTGATGGACTACTCGAAACCGATGGGCTGGGCGATACGTTGGTCGAGGCGTTGGTCAACCGCCAACTGGACCCATACACGGCGGCAAGCCAAGCCATCGAAAAACTCTTTTCCGAATCGGAATGACGAAGGGTCTCATGGGAAAACCCTCACGGGACAGGTCCGCCGCCGACTCGCACTCCAGTGTAGCGGACAGCCCGTCTCCCCTGGGGCTTTCACCTGCGCTCTGGGCGCTGATCGCCGCCGCCTTGTGCGGCTTGCATGCGATCCTCGATCTGCCCGGACCGGACCGTTCTCCCCGCTGTTTCCACATCGTCCGTTGGGGGTGTCTGCTCGCCGCCGGCGCGGGCTTGTTGCTCTTCGCATTTCGTCACAAGTTCGCCGCTCGGATCCCGGTCATTGCCACGGCAATCGGGACGGTACTCTTCGTGGGCAGCCTAGGCATTGCGCCGGAGCTCTTGGACCTGCCCACCCACGGAACGGGGGACCGCTTCTGGGGCATACCCACCCTCATGGGTATTCCCATCGCGGGCGTCGCGCTCCTTCTGGCGCCAACCAGGATGACGCGCACCGTGGCTGCCTGTGCGTTGGCCTGGGTCGTCGCAGGACTGCTCCAGCCAGTGGCATCCCTGGGCGACGTTCAACTGGCCTTGACTCATCATTGGCAAGACATCGAAACGGTGGATGGTCTGGCAGCGCTCCTCTTGTTTGTGGTCTCCCTCTTGGGCGGTGCCGCGCTGTGGCTCGAGGGACGCGACCCAGCCAATGGACTGCCTCGCTTGATGGGACTGATCTTAATCGCCGCCCTGCCCGCCTGGGCGATCGTGCGGCTGGGACTCGCCTGGACGATCGGAGCAGCCGATCAGCAAAGCACAGCCATTGCCGCATTGCTCTTGGTACTGGGCGCGACCGCGTGGCTCCTGGCCGGACTACAACAAACGATGACCGAAGATGCCCCCCTTCGCCAACCCATGACCCGACTTGGGGAGGGCATGCTGGTGCTCGGTCTGTGCGTCCTGTGGCTCTTCCTCAAGTCGTTCACGTGGCGCTGGTCCGTCACCGA
>CAUZBV010000242.1:0-5862 GCA_963578115.1 Myxococcales bacterium | reverse complement strand
GTGCCGAGAAAAAAGCGGAGGGCACGTCATCCAGCCCCTCTCCCGCACCCGTGGAGAAGCCGGCTATTGCGCCCGTTGAAACGCCCAATCCGGCACCCAACGAGTAGTACGCATTCCGATCATTCACATCGCCACGTTCAGAGCGTGATCGTCGCTGATCCAGGGATTTGTCGCCCTTGCTTGACAACCCAAATCGCCAATCCTATAACCGCGAAGCTTCACGAGGACTCGTGCTCGTGCGGTTGAAAATGCGGAAGTGGCGGAATTGGTAGACGCGCTAGGTTGAGGGCCTAGTGGCCTTTTTGGCTGTGGGGGTTCAAGTCCCCCCTTCCGCACTCATGGACATTGATGAGGCCCGTGACTGATCCCAACCCACCTTGCGCACCGCTGTGTCATCCCAGCCCAGGGAGTACTGCCCTGGGTCGACTGCAAGGGCCTCTTCTTCGCCGTCTACTCCTTCTTTGTGTGTTTTCCATCGGTCTGACGGGGTGCGCTCGCCTCTCTCCAGAGCGTGCGCTGGATGGCGTCATGCAGGCCGCAGAGTCCGGCGATTTGGAGGGCTTTCTCCAGGGATTGACCCCCGAATCACGCCACATTCTGGAGGGTCTGCAGTCCATCCCTGTCCGAGGAGTCAACCCCTTGGTGTTGGGAAGCTATGCGCACACAGTCCGGGCCGTTGAGGCCGATGTGGAAGGCGAATTGGCCTATGTGACGGTGCGGACGAACCAAGACTCAGCGGAGGCAGCAATTCTTGTTCTTCGATTGATCGCCGATGAATGGCGGCTGGACTTGGTGGAAACCGAGCTGTTGTGGAATTCCAAGTGGGCTTTGTCCGGTGGCTCTCCTCGGTCATTGTCCGACGGTTCTCCGGGAATGGATCTTCTGTAAGGGTTGCCGTAGCGTTCATCAGCCGCTTGAGTGTTGAGTGTGGCTCCAGGTAGGATATCTTGTTGTTTGTTCAATCCCCCGATCTGACGGTTGTGTCGATGAGCGCAAGGTGCGCGCTTGGGTTCATGGGTATTGTTGCGTTGTTGTGGGTGTTGTTGGGATGTGGTACCGCCGCGTCCGAGTCCGACGTGGTTTCGACGGATACTGCCGACACCCACGTCGAAACATCCCCTGAGGATGGCAGCCCAGTGGATGTCCCTCCGACCGGAGACACGGCCGAAGCGAGCGACGTCGCAGTGCCGCCGGGCGAGGGTGCGCTGGCGTTGTGCACCGGGGACGAACCAAAGGGGGCTTCGTTCATCACGGAAGTGGAGCGAACGTGGATAGCCACCTGTGAGAACGTCACGCTACGCCTGACCCCCATGACTGCGGACACCGTGCGTTTTCGCTACGTCGGTTCGGTACCCGATGCGGCTCCGGACCGGAGTTACGCGGTGATCGCCGCGCTGGACCCAAGCGTTGAAACGCGCTCGGTGCTGATCGAAGGCGGTGTTCGACTGTGTACCCAATCCATGGCCATCGATGTGTGGGAGACAGCTTGTCGTGTTCGTGTTCAGGACGCGGAGGGACACGTTCTCTTGGATGACGGTGATGTAGGGGGCTATTTCGAAGGGCTGGGAGTGGTGGAAGGAACCGACGGATGGGGCGTCGGAGTACGGCGAACCATCGTGGACAATGAGCATTTTTTTGGGTTTGGGGAACGCAATGGTGGCTTGGACAAGCGGGGGAGCATCCTGTGGTTTTGGAACAGTGATGTACCGGGCTACTCGCCCTCGACCGATCCTCTCTACCAGTCCATTCCCTTCTTTGTGGGACTGCGCGGAACCACCGCCTACGGTTTGTTGACCGACAACTCCTACCGCATGCGCATGGATATGGGGGCCAGTGATCCGGGGTGGTCCGTCATTGAGGCCCCGGGTGGTGAAATGGACCAGTACTTGCTCGTCGGTCCGAGCATTGCCTCGGTAGTGGAGCGATACACGACGCTCACCGGGCGCATGTCCATGCCGCCGCGTTGGACCTTGGGCTACCACCAGTCACGCCACGGATATTTTCCCGACACGCAGGTGATCGACATCGCCACTGGATTGCGGGATCGCAATTTCCCGGTGGACTCGATCTGGCTGGACATCGACTACATGGATGAATTCCGGATCTTCACGTGGGGCGCCGACTTCAGCGCCGATCCCGCGGGGATGATCGCTGAGCTTCGCGCCGACGGCATTCGTACGGTTGTCATCATCGATCCGGGTGTGAAGGTGGATGATCAATGGCCCATCTACACGGAGGGACTGGCCAATGGCTACTACGTCATGACGCCGGAGGGAACCCCGTTTGAAGGCACAGTCTGGCCGGGGGCCGCCGTTTATCCGGACTTTACCCATCCCGGGGCACGCTCCTGGTGGGCCGATCTCGTGCCGAAGGTGACGGACATGGGGGTGGAAGGTATCTGGATCGACATGAACGAGCCGGCCAATTTTGATGCGGCCACGTCGTGGACGGTTCCGGATTGGGTGACCGCCCACGGGGAAGGAACCCCCATGACCATGGCCGAGGCCCACAATCTCTATGGCAGCACGATGGCGTGGGCGACATACGATGGACTTGAGAAACATGTCCCACAACGGCGTCCCTTCGTATTGACACGGGCCGGTTATGCGGGGGTTCAGCGGTACGCTGCGGTGTGGACGGGTGACATTCCGTCCACATGGGAAGCGTTGGCCAGCACCATGCCCATGCTCCTGAACATGGGCTTGTCTGGCCTATCCTTTGTGGGGAGTGACGTGGGAGGCTGGATGGGCGGCGCCACCCCCGAGCTCTTTGCACGCTGGATGCAGGTCGGCTCCATCTCACCCTTCTTCCGAAATCATACGCAAAAGAACACCGAGAGCCATGAACCGTGGGCGTTTGGCGTGGAGGTGGAGGACATCAGCCGCGAGACGATCCAAGCTCGTTATCGGCTGCTGCCCTATTGGTATACCCTGCTGGAAGAGTCGACTCGCACGGGCGCTCCGCTCTTGCGCCCCATGGTTTATCATTTCCAAGACGACGGCGCTGCACATGCGTTGGGCGAACAGGCCATGCTGGGAGAATGGCTCTTGGTGGCGCCTGTTTTGGAAGCCGACGCGACCGAACAGGTGGTGTATCTGCCTGCCGGTCGCTGGTATGAGTTTGGTTCGAGCGCTGTGTACGAGGGGCCTGGACTGGCCACGGTGACCGTTCGCCAAGCCGCGTTGCCAACCTTCGTTCGCGCGGGAGCCATCATTCCACGACAGCAGGAGTTGGAGTGGACGGATGAGACGCCGATCGGTCCCTTGTATTTGGACATCTACCCCGCCGACGAACCCACCACCTTTGTGCTCTATGAGGACGACGGGGACAGCCGTGCATACGCCGACGGTGTGGACTGTCGGCGCACATACATCCTGGAACCGACACCGGTCGGTGCTCAGCTGGTGATGACTGCTCGAGAAGGCGCCTACCAGCCTGCGGTACGCAACACGTTAATTCGTCTGCATCGAGCCGATTACGGTGTGGATGCGGTCTATCTGAACGGCGAGCTGCTGCCGGAGAAGATACCCGACAGTACGCCACCAATCCAGCAAAGCGGCCCGGCATGGATGTACGATGAACGCGACCTGTCGATCCTAGTGAATATGCCGGATGGGGATGCCGAGGCGACGCTCACTTTCGAGTACACCCAAGGCCTGACGGCGAACGCGCCCGATGTCTTGATGCAATTCCGTGTGGAGGTGCCGGTCGACACGGATCCGGGCGAGCCGATTCATATCGCGTTGTCGTCCAATGGGTGGGAACATGTGGCCTTGGCGTGGAGCGCGGACGAACTCAATGTGGCCACCGGGCTCGTTGCGGTGCCCCGCGGGGTATGGTTCGATTACAAGTACACACGAGGCGATTGGTCCACAGTAGAGAAGTACGCAGACTGCACCGAAGCCAAGAATCGGTACGTTTTTGGTGCCGCTCACCCGGTGAAACGAGATCGTGTGGAGGCGTGGGTCGATCACTGTCCCTAGGAGGAAGTTGGGAAGCGTGAGGCATTCAGCAAAACAAGTGGCTTGGGTTCTGGGCTTGTTTGTCCTGTGTACGGCAGCCAGTGGACTCGCCGCACAGCGAACGTGGTACACCATGACCACCGGCAATGGGCACGGCTTTCAACTCTTTGATCGCAAAGAGCACAAGATCACCACCTTCTTGGAGCATCCGTATCGCTATGTGGCGCCCGAGAATGCTCAGCGCAAGCAGGGCGTTGGGCGTCGCAATCTGGCGCACGACATCTATGGGGGCATTCGTGTGGACGGCACCATGACCTGGTTGACCGGTCAGACCACCGTGGAATACGAGCAGCAGACACACATTATTCACGCAACCTCCTCGCACCAGGCTGTTCGGGTAGACACCTATTACTTCGCTCCCTTCGGCTATCCCGGCAATGGCATGATCATGCTCTTTGCGGCCACGAACACGAGCAACTCAGCGAAGAACGTGTCGCTTTTTGCCAAGCCCAATCTCAAGTTGGGTGCGGCCCCCGGTGTGGATCGGCTCAATCCGGGCGACGAAGGGGAGACGATCGATTGGAAGTCCACAGCATCGCCGGCCCATGCGGTGGAGACCGGACCGGGCGGTGGTCACGCGATCTACATTCCCTTGGGCGGATGGGACGCGGCGGCGTGTGGCTCGGACGGCGCTCTCTACGCCGCGGTTTCGGCGGGCACGCCCATTGGTTCGGTGAGCCAGTGCACCAACAAAACGTCTCAAGTGCTTGTGGCGCAGCGAGACGCGGTCTTGAACGCCGGCGAGTCGCTTTGGTGGGGTATGGCGATCTTGTTCGTCAATGACAACCCGGTGCACAGCGTGGCGACGGACTTCAAAGACGATCGAAGCGTGGCGGACGTTTTGACGCAGTGGGAGACCTTTGCGGGCGAGCGCAGCCCCAAAGAGCTCCATGACGACGCGTTGGCTGAATTTGAACAATGGCGGACCCAAAGCGCACCCGCTGGGCTGACGGAAGACGAGAAAGCGCTGTGGCGCCAGTCCGAAACCGTTTTGCGGCTGGGCCAAGTGCGGGAAGCGAGGCAGGCCAATCGGAAAAACCATGGCATGCTCCTGGCGTCTCTGCCTTATGGAGAGTGGCACACGGGCTGGGTTCGCGACGCGGTGTACGCCATCGCCGCGCTGGCCATGACGGGGCATGTTGACGAGGCTCGAAAGGGCACGGAATTCTTTTTGGGGGCCGACGGCGGTTTCTTTTCGCAGTCGGAGTATTTGGGGGCGCCCTATCGGATTTCAGTCTGTCGCTATTTTGGCAATGGCGAAGAAGAGGGGGACTTCAACCTGGATGGCCCGAACATTGAGACCGATGGTTGGGGATTGGTCCTGCATGCCGCTCGGATGGTGCTGCACTACGGGTGTGATGTGACGTGGCTCGACGAGGAGACGGGTCGTGGCGACACGGTCTTCGATGCGCTTCACCAAGTCGCCCAAGACATTGAAGGGCACCTCATCAACCATTTGCCGGAGGCGGATGCGTCCATTTGGGAAGTGCACTGGTTCCGGCGGCAGGTGTTCAGCTACACGGCGGCTTGCCAGATCCGAGGCCTCTTTGATTTTGCCGACATCGCCGATGCCCATGGCCGGTCGGACACCGCAGCCCATTACCGGACGCTCGCTCAGACCATGCTCGATACGGCGACCGATCTCCTTGTGACGCCCGACAAGAGTTTCGCTAGCAGTCTACTGGTTGTGGGCGACAACGCGTATGTGGACGGTTCCACCGTGGAGTTCTTTACATGGCATTTGGTGACGCCCGACGATCCCATCTACGCCGGCACCATGCAGCGTTATTCCCGTCTTCAGACCGGATATGGTGGCTACCGGCGATTGGAACCGAACTTG
>CAUZBV010000241.1:0-5874 GCA_963578115.1 Myxococcales bacterium | reverse complement strand
GAGCGGTTTCCATCGGATGACACGCAGAAAGTGGATTGCCACCAGAATGAGGAAATAGGGAAGCAGATAGAATGTATCAAAAGACCAATGTTCGCCGCATTGCACAACACTCCCATGCCAGGACAAGGGTTCTCCTACGATGCGGTTTATCGGCCAGTCCAACGCACTGAGCCAAATGAAGAAGAGGCCTAGCAGGATGCCCATCACCCACTTCAGCGCCATCTGGGTTGGTTTGCTCACAGTCGCCACACCTTTGCCGCCTGTTGTTCCGAAAGGTTCAATGCAGTCGTGGCATTGCGTGTGTCCACAATGAGAGGCGCCCCTTCGACGACTTGGGCCAGAGAAAAGGCATCATGGTCTGTCGTGATGACCGCGGCGTCCATGTTGCCCAGAGCGTCTTCCATTGGTGTCTGCTCGTAAACGACGCCACCCACCTCGATCCGATCGACGAAGGGATCGCAAAAACCAACCAGGGCCCCTTTGCTCGCCAAAAGCCCCAGAATTTCAATGGCGGGCGATTCACGGGTGTCTCCGACGTTCTTCTTGTACGTGACCCCAAAGAGCGTGATTCGAGCGCCACGGATGGCCTTCTCATGGGCGTTTAATGCATCGCCAATGAGCTGAACGACGTGAAGGGGCATGGATGCGTTGATGGCTTGAGCAAGCTCGATGAATCGCGCGGTGTAGTTATGGGACCGCAACTTCCAACTGAGGTAAAGCGGATCGACGGGAATGCAATGGCCCCCCAACCCAGGTCCTGGATAAAATGGCATGAATCCAAAGGGTTTGGTCTTGGCCCCTTCAATGACCTCCCATGTGTCGATATTAAGGTGATGGCACATCAACGCCACCTCGTTGACCAAGCCGATGTTGACCGCACGAAATGTGTTTTCAAGCAGTTTGACCATCTCTGCGCAGTCGGTAGAGGAGACAGTGTACACCGATTCGATGATCTCTTCGTAGAGCACACGAGCGATCCGTGTACACAACTCGGAGGAGCCCCCCACGATCTTGGTCGTGTTGACCACCCCATACTCCGCATTGCCAGGGTCGGTTCGTTCGGGTGAAAAGGCCAAGCAAAACTCTTCCCCGCAGGACAAACCAGATTCCTCCAGAAGGGGCAGGGCGACCTCTCGCGTAAATCCGGGGTACGTCGTGCTCTCCAGTACGATCAACATGTCTTGGTGCAGAAAGTCACGCACACTACGCAGCGCGTTTACGACGAAGCTCAGGTCCGGATCTTTGGTTTTGTTGAGCGGCGTCGGCACACAGATGATGGCCACATCGCATGATTGCAGAACATCATATTGTGTTTGGGCGTGAAGACGATCCGTCTGCAATGCCTGCTGAATGGTCTCATCGGGCAAATCGGTCAAGCCGCTTTCACCCCGGTTGATTGTCGCGATCCGATCGGGATCCACGTCGATTCCGATGGTCGAAAATCCAGCCCGCACACACGCTGTGGCCAACGGCAGGCCCACATATCCCAGACCGATAACAGCAATCGTGGCGGATTGGTCCCGGAGACGTTGCTCGAGGAGGTTCTGATTCGACACGCTTGCGCCTCCAATCGAAGGGTTCGGGCGGAGCCGAATCCTGCTTGAATTTCGGGACTCTAGGGAGATGAAGAGAGGCTGTCAAGGAAGCGATCTTTGGACTGAGCGTGTGGGGTCCTGTCCAGCGCGCGCTGAAAACGTGTGATTTGACGCTCGAGCCGCACTCGTTCGGTGCGGTCTTCGGCGACGGTGTGCTGGAGAGCATCCATGGCCGCCGCCTGGGCCGCCTGAATCTGATCCAGTCGACGGTATGCGGTGATGAGCGCCAGACACGCCTCGCGTTGATCCACGGACGTTCCCGCTGTGGGCGTCGCACGAGCGCGTTCAATCAAGGTTGTGGCCCGTTCGTACAACTTGCGATTCAGCGCCGCACGACCCAAATTCATCAACACCAGCCCGGGCGTGTCGGGCGGGGGATCCGCCAATAGAGGGAGCAGGTGTCGTGTGAGCTCGACCATGCTTACAACGTCCAACCGATTGTGCGTCAGTATGCCTTCGAGAGGGGGTACGACGCCTGTACGCAGATAATGGAAATACACCGCGGGCACCAAAGAGCCGGGCAGATCGTTCTCGCGCAACGCTGGATCCGAGTGGAGTACGTGCTGCTCCAAGGTCTGAAGACGTGTGTTCTCAAAGACGCCCCGGTAGGCTTGCCGCGCCGTGTGCAGCAAGTCGAGATGGGGCCGCAGCTTGATGGACCCTTCTGTGTCGGTCAGCAGCCTGTTCAGGATGAGTCGGGATTGAAGGACCGACAGATCGTAACTCTTGCCATTAAAACTGACGAGATAGGGAAAACGATCCAACAAAGCGCGAAAGTGACTGAGAGCGGCCATCTCTTCGGAGGGATCGCCCACAAAAAGTTGTTCGAGAACCAGGTCTTGGTCCTCGAAGTAGGCGGTACCGATCAGGAAAGCCATGGTGCCTGCCCCATGACTGAGTCCGGTGGCCTCAATGTCGAGGTAGAGGGCCTGATCCATGGAGAATCCAGACAAGCGTTCGTCTCGCAGAATCAAGGCCAAATCGGGCGCCGGCGGTAGCGCGAAAGCCGTCATTTGTTCCCGAAAGATTCGAGCTTTGCCCAGCGGCGTCTCTTCAAAATACCACGGGCGCAGCTTTTCCAGCTTGGACATCCGGGTGTCCGCGTCGACGGGGGAAGGGAAGAGACTCTCCGAGCCCCGCTGCCCCATGGGATTCATGCGCCGCAGACGGTCCGAGAGTCGCGTGGTCACAGGGGGGCTCCTAGACAGGCGGAGAGGGCACCAAGCGCAACGTGGTCTTGGTTTTTCCCAGCAGTTCATCAATCAGTTGGCAGGCCAAGAGCCGACCGTCGGAATCCATCTCTCGAGAGGCGCCAATGCAGCTGGGGCAGCCGCTGCTGCACGCACATCCGGCGATCAATTCACGTGCTCCGGCGAGCAGAGGAGCCGTCAGGTTGTGCAAGCGCATCGCGAAGCCAACGCCGCCCGGGATGTTGTCGTAGAGGTATAGTCGCGGTCCGCTGTCCTCAGGCTCATCCACGGTCAACCCGATATCTCTTCGTGTGCACATCATGCGCAAGCTTGCGACGGTATGCAGGGCGTGCCCAATTCCGCGCAGCGCATCGACCAGTCGGTCGCGACCGCCGGCAAACCCGTTCACAATGGGGGGAGGTACGGGTATCCACATGGCCTCTGTGTGCATTTGTACTTCCGGCAGATGGACCTCGCCGTATCCCACGTTTTCGTGTGTGTGAAACTTGACCTTTTTGAAACCGACGACCTTCTCTGTGACCAATACCTCACCCACATGGCTGAATTCGTTGGTCGCATCGTTGGAGAGTACTTGGACCTTCGATTTACTGTGTGCATAGGTGAAATAGTCCGAGTCGACTCGACGGACAAAGGCCTTTCGGTTGTCATAATCCAGCCGTTCTACCTGATATTGGAAACCGTCCAAATTGTAGATGGCATGTTCGTAAAGGCTCGTGTGGGCACTGACAAAGTCGACCTCTGCGATCACCAGCGCGTCCCGATCCCGCCCCGGCTCCACATCAATCACGGTAAAGTTCTCGGCCTCTACCCGGCGTAGACTGACGTGATTGGCCGGATAGCTTCGGTCCATCCAATGATAGCGATCCGCGGCACGGTGAACGACACCGTGCTGTTCTAGGTGGGTCAAAGCGGCTTCGGTGTCTTCCGGCGACATGTCCCCAAAGGACGAACCCACTTCAAAGGGTAACTCGAAGGCGGCGCATTTGAGGTGGTCCATTAGAATGTACGGATTGTTGGCGTCGATGCGGGCTTCTTCGGGATTTCGGCCGAAGAAGTATTCGGGGTGTTGTACCAGATATTGATCCAGAGCAGTGGAGCGTCCGACGAGCACGGTCAGGGATTCTCCCGAGCGGCGACCGGCACGCCCCGATTGCTGCCAGACGCTGGAAATAGACCCGGGATAACCCGCGATGACACAGGCTGTGAGTTCGCCCACATCGATTCCGAGCTCCAGCGCGTTGGTGGAGACCACACATTGGATGTTCCCATCCCGCAAGCCCGCTTCGATTCGTCGACGTCGGGTGGGCAAGTAGCCTCCCCGGTAGCCTTGAACCAGCGCGGGATCGAGATTGCGCTTGGCCAGGTCTTCTCTCAAGTACTTGACCAGGATCTCCACGTTGAGTCGGCTGGTGACAAAGACGATGGTCGGTAGGCCTTTTGCCAAGAGGTCGGTCACCAAGCGTCGGGTGAGGTGCAAATAGCTTCCGCGAATGCCCAATTGACGGTTTACGATGGGTGGATTGGCAAAGACCATATGGCGCGCAGCGCGTGGAGCACCCGATTGATCGATGAGAGTGACGGGCACTTCCAACAAGCGATGGGCCAACTCCAAGGGGTTGGCAATGGTTGCGGACGCCGCGATGAATGTGGGGCTGGAACCGTGAAATGCGCAGAGTCGCTTGAGGCGACGGATGACGTTGGCCAAGTGGGAGCCAAACACTCCCTTGTAGGCGTGCAGCTCGTCGACGATCACCCATCGAAGATTCCGCAGCAGCTTTAACCACTTGGTGTGGTGTGGCAGGATGCCGGCGTGCAACATGTCCGGATTCGTCAGCACCACTTGTCCGACCTCGCGCACGGCTTGACGGGCGTCTGCGGGTGTATCTCCATCAAAGGTGAAGGTCCGTATGGCGGCTTCTGCTTCTTCGATTAGTTGGTGGATGCTGGTGTATTGGTCTTGCGTGAGCGCTTTTGTGGGGTAAAGAAAGAGCGCTCGCCCATCGGGATGTGCCATGAGGTCATTCAAAACGGGCAGATTGAAACACAAGCTCTTGCCGCTGGCCGTGGGGGTGACCAGAACCGTGTTCTCGCCTCGCCCAGCCGCATCGATTGCAGCGCGTTGATGGCTGTATAGTTGATGGATGCCCCGGTTGTTCAGGGCTTTGACCAAGCGTGGGTCCAATGACGCCGGGATGCTTGCGTGTTCTGGGGCTTCCGCATCGAGTCGCCGTGCCGATGTCACGATCTCGGCCATGGTGGGATCATCCAGCCAAGATCCAAGGAGATTCGCGATGGTGCAATGGGTAGACATGCGTTCAGTGGTTGAGGGTAGATGTACTTGGGTTTTGGATCAACCAATTGAGTATTTTTTCTTAAAGAGAGAGGGCGGTGATGGCCAACAAACCGGCGAGTGCAAGTGGAGGGAGACTCCGCCGCAGGGTCCAGCGCAAGGTCGCGGGAATGTCCAGGTCGGTGAGAAATGCGGGTGATTTGGACCAGGTCACCGTATCGTTCGGGTAGAGCAGGACCTGCTCGCAGTGGTAGAGAGCGTCTGATACCGACTCGCCCATCGCGTCGAGGATGGCTCGTTGTATGGGTTTTGGCAGGCCTTCCCATTGAGACGTCCAAGCGGACATCTTTTGTTCCGAGAGATGGAGCGCGGTTTTCTCGAGGTTGATGAGCTCGGTCCCTCCGACCGTATGAACGGTAAAGGGGGTGGTCACTTCATTGGCTAGTTGGTCATTCTTTCCGTGGGACAAGCGACGACGAATGATGGTCCAGCGGCAATACAGGATCGTCTCACCTGTCAATGGGGAGAGGGCGGGTGCACGGGCTGACAGTACGATGGCCTGGACAAGGCCACGACGCAATCGGAAATGCCAGAGGAGACGATGTGTGCTGACGACAATCAGCGTGGCGCTGATGGCGACGAGGAGTGGAACCAGCAGCTTACTTGAAGACTCGCTCTTTGCTGGTTTGGAACATGGAGCGCATGAACGATTTCTTCAATTTCAAGAGTCGTTCAAATTTCACCTTTTGACGGACGTCGGTATAAAGCGCGGTCGGTT
>CAUZBV010000240.1:0-5899 GCA_963578115.1 Myxococcales bacterium | reverse complement strand
GATCTCAAGACCCACGGTTTCGCCTCCATGACCGAGGTGTATGAGCCCGATTTCTATCCCGTCGACAACGCCAATTGCGTGCAAACCGAGCGCTGTACCGGTTGCGGGCTGTCCGGGCCCTGTGTTGGGCTCTACAAAGGGTACAACGCGGAGTTTGGTGACGGTGAGTTGGAACCCGTTGATGGGTTGCGATCGAACTCGTTCAACTATGTGTATGAGCGAGAGATCTCCTGGGAACGAGGGACACCATGTCCTGTGCATGAGAGCGGTGTGACTCCCTATGATCGCGGAAGGCATGTGTTTGTGAGAGTGAATGGCCACATGCGTCAGCACCGCACGTTTACGCGAGATTTCTCCGACGCGGCCATCGCCCGAATCAAGCGCGAGCAGGGGCAAATGTACCTGGACACCAGCGACAAAGATGCGCCCGACGACTTCAGCGCCGACCTGAAGAAGCTCTCGTTGCTCAGCGAGTGCCAAAGCTGTGAGCTCGTGTCCAAATGTGCCGGATGTTACGAAGTATCGGACGAGGAAGTCTTTGGTCGGGATGACGAGCAAGTCGCGACCTTGTTGAAGGACTTACGCGGGGACGTGTTGGATGTGGGCTGTGGGGAGAGTCGATATGGCCCATTGCTGGAAGCGTTGGTGCAGAGCGGCCAGATTCGCTACACGGGGGTTGAGCCCGACGGTGCATTGGCCGAGGCCTTTCGGGCGAAGCACCCCTGGGCCGAGGTGATGCAAAGCGCCATTGAGGACATGAGTCTGGAAGACGAGCGCTACGATCACATCATCCTGCTCCGAAGCTACAATCACGTGCGTGACGCGGAAGTCGTTTTTCGTCGGCTCACGCGAGCAATTCGCCCGGGCGGGTCGCTGCTTGTAGTGGATAATGTGGCCTTTGGGTTGGTTCGGAGCGTGGCGCAAGCTCGTCGGGCCGAATCGTCGTACGCGGCCTTTGAGCATTACCACAACCACAGCGCAGCGGAGGCTTCTGAGCGCATCGCCAACGAAGAATTAACGCTGCGCCGCTTGACAGACGTGTCTCCATCCATGAGCAATCAATGGGTCTTGGTGTATGAGAAGACTCCCAGGACATCAAAGGCAGTGAGCACCTTATGAATCGTCTTTCAGAGCCGCCAATGAGCGCCAACAAGCCGGTCGTGCAAGAAGAGGCTGCGCATGAAAAACGCCACTGGATACGACTCACCAGCCAATGCAACAACAAGTGCACCTTTTGTCTCGACACCCTCGCCCACAACGGCACCATGGGCACGGAAGCCGAGATCAAAGAGCGCATTATAGAAGGTAGGCGAAAGGGTGCGACGCGTCTGATCCTCTCGGGCGGGGAACCCACCATCCATCCGCACTTCGTCAAGTTCGTCAAGTACGGGCGCCTGGCGGGGTATCGCCGTATTCAGACGGTCACCAATGGCCGTATGTTTTCCTATCCGGATTATTTGAAGCGCTGTATTGACGCCGGCCTTCAGGAGATCACGTTTTCCATACACGGACACAACGCCAAGGTGCATGACGCCCTGGTGGGGGTGCCTGGGGCGTTTGAAGAAGAGGTCCGAGGCCTGAAGCTCGCGCTCCAAGACGGTCGCGTGATTGTGAACGTGGATGTGTGCTTGAACAAAGGCAACATCAAGTGCCTGCCCCAGCTCTTGGAGAACTTCATTGAGATCGGCGTTCGGGAATTCGACCTCCTCCACTTGATCCCCTTTGGTTCGGCTTGGGAGATGAAGCACCGCTATTCGCTGATGTACGACATCGAAGAGGCCAAGCCCTACGTCCAGGCCGCCCTCGCCATGAGTGAACGACCGGATCTTTACATCTGGTTTAATCGCTTCCCTCCACCTTACCTCGAAGGCTACGAGCACCTCATCCAGGATCCCTACAAGCTCAACGATGAAGCCAGAGGCCGCTTTGAGGAGTACGAACTGTGGCTTACCCGCGATATGCCCTTGAGCTGCAGAGAGCCGGAACGGTGCGGCCGTTGCTATCTTGAAGATTTCTGCGGCAGCTTGGAGGAGACGATTGATGGCGTGACGAACGCCGCGTTTGATGCGTACCGAGTCTGCGCACAGACCGATCTCAGCCCACCGAATCCTCCCGCGCCCTATGCCCACACATGGGTTCGGGCGCAGAACGTGGAGGAGGCCACGGAGCTCATCACGGCGGCCGGCAGCGAGAGCCTCATTCTGGAGTTTGAATCTTACGAGGGGCTTGATGACTGCCTGGATGGTGATCGTTTGGCCGACAAGCCGGTGGTTCGAGCCATCGTCAATTCACCCCGTGATTGCGAGGCTTTGCTGGCCGGAGCGGGCGACTTTGAGGTGATGGCCACGTTGAATCACGACATGGCGGACTACTTGTTGCGGAGCCATCCCCAGGGTCACCCACGGTTGGCGCTTACGCTCCCCAACCACGAACTGGCCTCCACATCTCGGGAACAGGACCCGGACCTGCGAGCGTTCTTTCAGGAGTACACGGCGGCGGTGCCCGTGGAGAACATCCCAGCCTGCCTATCCGGGCGTCCACCGCGCAGTCGTTTGCGGGTGCTCGATGCGTTTCAGCTGCGAAAGGAAGCGGTGGACTATGGCGGCGTCACACCCGGCGACACGGGAGGCCGCGGCTCCATCTTGAAGTCACTCAGTGAGCTGAGTATCGGCGATCCGGCAAAGACCCGATCCATTCAAGAAAACCTGTCCAAACTGGGGCCATTGGGTTCGCTCCGCAGTACCGGCACGTTGGATCTGTTTGGATACGCGAAGTCGTACATTCGTGATGGCTACTACACGAAGAGTCTTCGCTGTACGTCGTGCGTTCACAACAGCGAGTGCCGGGGCATGCACATCAACCACATTCGTGCTCATGGTTATCGGGTTCTCGAGCCGATCGTCTCGACGAATACCTCCGCAGGGGATGGGTCACCAACCCCGTCAGCCTGAATATGTCTTCCATGACGGACCTCACTATCCCCGATTCGGGATCCACAACAACACGCGATCTGCTGTCGACCTATCTGCGCGCTCAGTATCGTTTGTTGACACGTCTGCCCTTGGGCGAGGTGTTGGGTGACGTCGGAGATTGTATGAAACGGCGGGTCGTGGATCTGGCGGCCTCCGAACCGGGTCCCCTCTTTAGTGTGCTTCGACGCCCCACCATCGGGGGACTCGTTCAGTTCATAGGGACGGAGGCTGGCTCGCCCGATGATCTGCGCACGTGGTCCGCGGAGCTCATCGCTCAGCTGAGCTTCGAGTTGTGGTTGCATGGCTGTCTGGACGACGCGATTCGACTCCAGTCCGTGCCCAATCGTCTCCTCTCCTTGACCCAAGAGGTCGCGGTTACGATCCCCTCCCATGTTACCGAGATCGAGTTTGGACGCGATGTCTTGACGCTGATCTCGGGTGCGGAGACACGAACGATTTCCAAGGCGGATCGGCAAGACGATCTGTGGGAGCGCCCGTTTCATTCTCTGGACGCCGGCATTGTCTTTTCGTTGATGGACAACAATCCGCGCTCGGATGTGGAAGCCCATCCGGAGAAGCCCGGCAATGCGGTGGATCTGGGCGAGCATTCTGTCGAGGCATGGCAGACAGCAATCCGAGAGGCCCTGTCACTGATCCAGGAACATCTGCCGGAAATCTATGGGGAGATTGAGTTGGTCATACAGCAAGTGATCCCGGTTGGATATGACGACGAGCGCCACATGTCTGCCTCGTTCCAGGAGGTGGTGGGCACCGTCTACATGTCGCTTCACCCGGATCCGATGACGCTGGCAGAGGCCATTGTGCACGAGTTCTCTCACAACAAGTTGAACATGCTTTGCACTTTGGCGCCCGTGATGGAGAACGCGTTTTCGCCGCTCTACCCCTCGCCGCTCCGGCCGGACTTGCGACCGCTGCACGGTGTTTTACTTGCCGTGCACGCCTTTCTACCCGTGGAGCGTTTGTACGAGAAGATGGCGTTGTCGGATCATCCTCTCAGTCGAAGTCCTCGCTTCGAAAAACGCCGGCAGGCGATTCGAACAATCAATCATGCGGGCGCAGAGACAGTGCTCGAACATGGCAGGCCGATGGGACAAGGGGCTGGGCTCTTTGAAGAGATCGCCCATTGGGACGCTTACTTTGCCGCGCTCCGGTCAGACTGAGAAGAGTTGGGCTGAGCGAGAACGGGCTGGAACTCGTCCCATCCATAATGGGCGAGGTAATTCTTCCAGACGCCCTCGCAGCTCGATTCGTATCGACATGTTAAGCACTCTGTGCGCTTGCTGCGTTCGACCGTGTCGAGGTCGTCCCGGGTCACCTCCAGGTACACGCCGTCTTCGCTTCGACGCGCCTGCGCCGCAACACGGTCGTCTCCCTGGAGAGAGCCTCCTTCCAGATCGGCCACTTCGTAGTGGACATAGCTCTCCACGTAGCCTCGGTTTAGATCGGGGATCCCTTCGGTGGTGCACAGGGGGATGTCGACGAGAAAGGCCTGGGGTTCGTCTTCGTCACAGTCGGCCAGAAAGCGTTTCATCTCCGCTGTGATCTGGGTGTACGGCGGGAAAATCGAGTCGAAATAGGTGTTGGCGCGACCGTTCGCCTGCATGACATTGAACACGGCTTGCTGGACACCGTGCAAGCGTAGGAATGCGTAAATTTCAGGCAAGTTCACGACATTCCGTTTGGTGATCACGGTGCTCGTGTGGAGCGTCACACCAAATTTCTGCAAGCGGTGGATGTTGTCCAAGCCCGCGACGGTTTGGTCAAAAGCGCCTTTCGTTCGAACCAGGCTGTTGTGCAGCTTTTCTGTGTGACCATGGATGGAAATGTAAAAGAAGTTCATGCCCGCTTTGACCAGCTTCGCGGCGTAGCTCATGTACGAGAGTCGCCGCCCGTTGGTCATCACGCTGCGCTTCTGGTAGCCCAGCTCTTTCCCCCAGGCGACGTATTCCGGCAGTTGTTCGACGAGCGTGGGCTCCCCGGAGGTGAAGCACACCTCTTCGCCGCCGGCGTTGGTCTCCAGAATCGAGCGAATGTGGTCGCTGGTGAGCGAGGAATTGACCACGTAGCGCATCTCGCGATCTTCTTCCATGCAGAAGATGCAGTTGTTGTTGCAGACCGGCCCCAGGTTGATGTGAATACGTTCCTCACGCGCAGCGATGCGCTGCGTGATATCACTTGGGGCGAGTGTGGGATCCGAGACGGTCATTTACTAGGCCTTTCTAGCCGGGTATTTATACCCATAGGGTATCAGATTGACATGATGTTTTCGACTGGCTCCGCCGCTGGGGTGGAATGTCGCTCCTTTATTGATTGCAATTGGTGCTTTGTGCTCGTACTTTTGCTCCGATCTTGGAGGCGTTTGCTGTGAACCGAGACACATTCCGGGGGCCCGATCCTTCGGTTCCATTGATTCCTTTCATCGACACGTTGTCGAGCGCCGTGGAGGCCGCGCTGCGTGCTTTGTTGGACCTTGGTGAGTCCATTTCTCTGCGGTGGCACTACCGCGATGACGCCGCCAGCGACTGGCATGTGCATGCGGTGATCGAAGACGATTTGGAGTTCGACATCTACCCCGGAGAAGCGGCCAACGTTCACTCGTGGATCAAGACCCATCCGATCAGTCTCGCTTATCGTGAAGCCCGCAACGTGGATGCGGACGATGACGCACGCAAGCACATTCTGGCCCAGCTGCACCGGCGGTTGAAGCGCTTGGCCGTTACCGACAATGGGGCGGCCTTTGTCCATCTCCGTGCCGCCATCGAAGAGTTCGGGCCTTTCAACGAGATGTCCGATTTCATGTTCCGCTCCGTGTCTCCACACGAGGCTGTGATTCGCTTGGGCTTTCAGTGCAATCAAGATTGTGGGTTTTGTTGGCAAGGCCGACAATGGCCTGCGCCTCCGGGGGA
>CAUZBV010000239.1:0-5910 GCA_963578115.1 Myxococcales bacterium | reverse complement strand
CGTGCAATGCAACGACAACAACAACTGCACCACCGACAGCTGCGATTCGGGGGCGGGCTGCCAATTCGAGGCGATCAACGGATGCAACTCAGACGACCCCGTCTGGACGGTGCTCGTGTACATGGCGGCCGACAACAACTTGGAGCTCTCGGCCCTCAAAGACCTGGAGGAGATGCTCAATGTGCCCAGCTCGGACAGCCTCAACATCGTGGTTCAGCTGGATCGAGCCAAGGGCTACAGCGACTCCGGTCTGGGCGGCTTGGACAACTGGGAGACCACCAAACGCCTGCAGATCAAGAAGTACCAACTGACCGAAATTTCGGACCTGGGCGAGACCAACTCCGGTGATCCAGATACGTTGTCGGACTTCATTCAATGGGGCTTGACAACATACCCCGCGAACCGGCGAGTGCTGCTGCTTTGGGACCACGGCAACGGTTGGGTAGGCTACGGTGGAGACAGCTCGGACGCCGATCACGATCGATTGACCTTGAGCGAAATCACGTCGGCCATCAAAGCGGGACTCGAGCAGGCCTCGGTGCCATCGTTTGAGTTGATTGGCTTCGACGCCTGCCTCATGGCCGACTACGCCCTGGCTCAAGCGCTCGCGCCCCACACCCGCTACTTGCTGGCCAGCGAAGACTACGAGCCGGGAACGGGCTGGGACTATCGCGACTTTCGAGCCGTGGCGGAGCTCCCCAGTCTGCCGGTGGACGAATTGGCCAAGAAACTGATGGCGGGCTTCCTGGCCCAATCGGCGGAGGAGAAGAAAGACAAATCCATCACCTTGTCGCTGCTCGATTTGGACAAATTGGACGTCCTCAACACCGCGTTCGATAATTTCACCGCGGCACTCTCCAACGACCTGGACGCCAAGCTCGTAGCCATTGGTCGCGGACGCGACAAAGTGCAGGAATTTGGACGCTCGCCCGTCCAGGCAAAACACCATCAGTTGGTGGATTTGGCCGATCTGGTGGTGCGCATCGCCGCGGAGGACGCATCGCTTTTGAACCTGAAGGACGCCGTACTCCAGGCGGTGGACCAAGTCGTCCTGGATCAGGTGACAGGCAAACTCACCCATGCCGCAAACGGGCTGTCGGTTTATTTCCCGCGTCACCAAAAATACTACGAGGATGACTTTGACACCGTTCCCGGATCGGACGCTTGGCGCGCGATGATCAAGAGCTACTACGACAAGGCGCTCAGCGACACCGCAGCACCGGTCTTCGTCAAAGTGGAGGTGGACGGCGACGGCGAAAAGAAGGACGTGAGTGAAAGTTGTGGGAACCAGGCCTGCAACGCCACGACGGGCGAAAACCCCTTCAACTGCCCGGGAGACTGCGCCAACAATGAGCCCAGCGACATCCCAAGCTGTACGGACATCTCCGATCCCCGACTCTGCGCCGGCGACTACCTCTTGGAGTGCTTTCCCTGGTTCCTGGATCCTGTGTACTGCGGCGAAGGAATGACCTGCGGGCAACCCTATGGCGATCCGAAAGCCGAGGATCCGGCTGACTTGACCTGCATCATCCCTCCGGCCACCGCCGAGCTGCAGTGCCTTCCGGGCGGCGTCCTGCAAATCGACGCGCTGATGGGTGACAACTCAGCCGACGCAACAGCAGAACAATATCTCGTCTTCGGGTACATGAACCACGCCGACCAGGGCATCCAACTCTATGGCCGAAAGCCGGCCACGCTGGACACCGACGTAGGTGCCATCAGCGGAAGCTGGGACCAGCGAGTGCTCTCGCTCACCCAGGGCGGGTACCAATCCGTTCTCTTTGCGCGCACGACCTTCGACGGCAAATTGGCCCACCACGAGATCCCCTTGCGCTATACGCCCGCCGACGAGATGCCCTGCAAACCCGGCGTCTGCACAACATTTGACGCCGTTTGGCATGTGACCACGGATGTCATCTTGAACACCACCTTGAGCCAATCGCTCTACGTCAACTCGAAGGAGGGTTTGAGTGAGTTGATCTTGCGAGAGGGCGACAAAGTGGAGCCCATGATTCTCAGCGGCACATTGGGCGGCGAGTTCTTTTGGAAGCCCATCAAAGCGCTGGTGCTGGCTTCCAACAAATCCTTGGCATTTCGATACGACATCCTCAGCAACATCGTGGAATACGACGCCACGGGCGCCCCTGTACAGGCAATTGACGGCACGGTCTCCAGCCTCATCGACAAGCTCAACTACAGCCGCGTCTATTTGGAGCTAACGGCGGATAATCCGGGAGGAAGCGGTGACCGAACCTACTGGCTGGGCGAGGTAGAAGATTGTCCGCCTGCCGAGATTAACTGGTGCACCGAAGAAGGAGAGATCCCCGATTGTCAGGGCAATTGCGCCCCCAAGAACAAACTGCAAAACGGCACGTGTGACGATGGCACCTACAGTGTCGACTTTTACTGCTTCCGATATCGCTTTGACGAAGGGGATTGTCTGCCACCGCCCTGCCCTTGGGATCCCAACGTCAACGCACAAGCGTTGACTGAGATTTGGGTCTTTGCCAATGAGATGGGTCTCGGAATGGAGGCGGCCGAACTCAACCTCAATCTGAATGCCCGGGATTGCGACATGCAATGTCTGGGGGCAGACCTCTTCAAGAAGACAATGCTCTCCAAAGACCCAGGTGCCTGCTACGGTGGGCAAGTACCGAACATGCCCAATTTCAACTGCCGGGCATTCGCATGGAATAACGGCGGCTGCAAGTGCGCTGAGAATTGTAGTGGTCATGGAGAATGCACCGGCAAGCAGGGGGAGTCGGTCCACTATCTGGCCGCCAATGCGTGGATGTGTGTGTGCGACGAAGGATGGTTCGGCCCACGTTGTGATACACCCACCACGTGCGGTGATGGTCAATGCATCGAAGCCCATGGCGAGAATTGCCTCACGTGCGAACTCGACTGCCTTGCCTGCACCACACCCTGTGGCGACGGCGTGTGCCAAGCGACCGTGGGCGAAAACTGTGACAGCTGTCCCTATGACTGCGAGGTCTGCGCCTGCGGCGATGGCCAATGCACGCCGGGCGCTGAAACCTGCAGCAGTTGTGCGTCCGACTGCGGCGCATGCCCAGTGTGTGGCGATGGCGTGTGCGCAACGTGGTCGCCGACGGCACCTTTCGAGATGCAAAAGTCCTCCGACAGTGGGGAATGGATGGGCTTTAATGAGGATTGTGGAAACTGTCCACAAGACTGCGGAGAATGCGACGGGTGCTGCTGTACGGGCAACGACTCGCCCGGTTGCAAAGACCCGACGATCTCCGAGTGTGTCTGCCGCTATGAGCCCGCCTGCTGCGCGGGCGCTTGGACGGTGCCCTGCTTGGCCATCGCCCAGGTAAAATGCGGTTTCTGCACCGAGGGCGACTTCCCTTCTGGCGCAGTTTGCGGCGACTCCATTTGCACCGGGCTGCCGGGCGACTCTACGTTGGACTGCGACTTTGACTGCAAAGACGTCGACTACATCGACTACGACCACGACTATGACGAAATCCGGGTCTTCGAAGGCCTGATCACCTGCAACGGTACCGATATGCTGCCCTGTAGTGACAACTGCCCCTATCATTACAATCCAATCCAGGCCGATTTGGACTGGGACAATATCGGTGACGCCTGCGATTCAGACCAAGACGGCGACGGTGTGCCGGAGGGTTTGGGCAACGACCCCTGCGTGGGCGGCGCCACGTTCGCTGAGACCGGCTGCGACGACAACTGCCCCCAGGTGCCCAACGCCGATCAACTGGATGCGGACGCCGATGGGGTGGGCGATGCGTGCGCGTTACCCCACTGTGGCGATGGGGTGTGCAGTCCGGCCGCTGCCAACGCGAGCAGCTGTTGCAACAAAGACGACTGGGCCATTCCCGGCTGCGATGACCCGGTGGTGGAAGCATGCATCTGCTCGCACAACGCAGACTGCTGCGATGTGTTCTGGGGTATTGAATGCATGGCCATCGCCAACACATTGTGCGCTGCAGGCTGTGCAGAAAGCCCAATGATTTGTTCGCAGGATTGTTGTGTGAATGGCACGTGCTGCGAGCCCTCCGGCTCCCAGGGATGTACGGACGAAAGTACGGAGCAGTGTGTCTGTCAACTCAAACCCGAGTGTTGTAGCGATCGGTGGGATTTGAGTTGTTCCAAGCTGGCCCGCGAATCGTGTGGCGCCTGTACTGACAAGGGGGGGTGTTGCGACATCCATGGAACACCCGGATGTACCGATAGCGCCGTGGAGACTTGTGTGTGTGGCCTGGACTCGGATTGCTGCGACAAACAATGGGACGGGCGATGCATCGCCGCCTATGGAGGATGTGGAATCAATCAAGGTTTGGGCATTTGCGTGGACGAAGCGTTGCTGGTGTGTACCGACCTGGGATTGGATGAGAGCGGCGTGGACGGACTGTGTATTGACGGCGAGTACCGGCATTGCACCCAAGGCGCGCTAGGCAGTGACAATACGCTCGGGGCCTGCGAAGGCGAGCTCCTCACGATGTGCGTAGACGATGTGCTGACTCAAACCAACTGCGAAGCCGATGAAAAGACCTGTGGATTGGCAAACTGTGCACAGGTGGACTGTGGCGGATTTCCACCCTACTACATGTGCATCGGAGAGGAGCAGTCCAACTGTTTGCCGGAATGCATTGGTCAGTTTGCGGGTGCTCTGGACGGCTGTGGCGGCGAATGCCCCGCAGTCGGCCCCTGCTCGTCCCCTGGGGAGTACGGCTGCGCGGGAACAACGCTGACGTTCTGCGATGGCATGAACCTCTTCAAAACCCTCTGCGCCTTGGCCGAAAAGGTGTGCAGTTATTCAGCCGAATCTCAGACTTATGAATGCATGGATAGCCCGTGCGTTCCCCAATGCGATGGCCTTCCGGACGGCGACGACGACAGTTGCGGCGGCCAATGTGGCCCCTGTGAACCCGCCTGTGATTTCAAGATGGATGGAGAACCCGATGGTTGCGGCAACGCGTGCGAAACCGAAGATCTGGGACCTTGCGGCGACATTGACGAGACCGGCGTGTGTGAAGGCGACACCTTGAAATACTGCGGAGCCAACGACAAGCTCCTGGCAACCACCCTCGGGATCTGCACAGCGAGCCAGCAGATGAACTACTGCGACCAAGGGCAGCTGATAGTCGTCGAGGAGGCCAACAAAGGCACCTGCAAGGGGGATATCGCCATGATGTGCATGATACAAAATCTCATGGCCATGGACTGCACGGAACTGGGTCTCACCTGTGGGCCCATCCCCAATGATCCCATGAGCAACGTCGGCTGCATCTAGGCCCTAGATAGGCGCTAGAGCGCGGCGTGCGCCGTGCTTCTTTGGGGCCCAAACCGGGCATCTTACCAGAGCGAAGGTGTACACTCCTTGTAAAGCGGCCAACCAAAATTGGCACAGGCCTTGCCCTTACCCACATCGATTGAAACGCCGATGGTCCCGAGTCCAGGGAAAGAACAAGAAGCGTCAAACTCACCATCAAAGCCACTGCTTTGACCCTTGAGGGTGATCTTGCACGTCACTGTACCGACATACTTGATCTTCTTCGACGCCTCGGCTGTACCGACAAACTTTAATTTCGGCGAGCTGGTCTGTATGGTCAGATCCACTGTCGCCTCGAGCGACCCGATGGACGCTTCACCCTTCCCGGTAAAGGAGACGATGTAGCTGCTACTGCCATCACCGTTGGTGCTTGGGTAGCCTTCGAAAGTGACCGAACCGTCGACGGTGATGGCGCTCACCAAGTCGAGGTTCGTAGCACTGGAGAACGAGAAACTCTTGGTGCTCGGGTCGACCGTGCCCTCAATTTCGACCTGGATTGCGTCCCCGAGCCCAACCTTGGCAAAAATATTGAGACCGTCAGCTTTGTTCAGCGTGACCTGACAATTGGCCAAATCGTAGCCTTTTATGGACAGGTC
>CAUZBV010000238.1:0-5927 GCA_963578115.1 Myxococcales bacterium | reverse complement strand
ACGAACATCCCCCATTCGCATGGCGCGGGCCGCACGCACGCGCCGTGTCGGGGCATCATCATCCCCCTCCAACTGCACGGTCCCATTGATCATGACAACTTGGCCGCTCTTGAGCGCTTCTTCGGCATCTCCATACGAACGACTAAAAAAGATAACCTCAACGCGCCCGTGGAGATCTTCGAGTGTCACAAACGCCATTCGTCCATCGCCACTGCGCAGCGGGCGCTCTCGCAGCGCGACAACCACGCCGCCCAGTACCACCTCCGTGCGATTCTCCATGTGCGTCACTTGGTCGGTCGTAGCCGTGACGAAGCGCGTCATCTCTCGTTGGAATCGATCGAGCGGATGGCCGCTCACGTAGAAGCCAATGGCTTCTTTCTCCAGCGCCAAACGTTTTCGGTCGGGCCACTCCTCGACGTCGTGTCGATAGGTATCCGGCTTGTCAGGATCCGTGGATTCGTCGCCGGTGTGGAACAATTCGAAGAGCGATGTTTGGCCAGTCTCTCGGTCACGAGCCGCATGCTGAGCCCGTTCCAACGCACGGGTCACATTGTGGAAGAGCACCTCCCGAGGTTGCTCAAAACTATCACACGCTCCGCTCACAATGAGCGCCTCGAGGACACGACGATTCACCCGTTTCAGATCGACCCGGTCGACGAAATCGAACAAACTCAAGTAGGGTCCGTCTTCCCGGCCTTCGATCACCGAGTCCACAGCACCTTCACCGACATTCTTGATCGCGCCCAATCCGAAGCGTATCGCGTCACCATCCACCGAGAAGCCCTTCTGCGACACATTGACAGCCGGCGGCTTAACCACAATGCCCATGGTCCGTGCATCACCGATGTACCGAGCCATTTTGTCTTGGTTGTCCCCGTCCGCCGTGAGAATCGCCGCCATAAACTCCACGGGATAGTGGGCCTTCAGGTACGCCGTCTGATAACTGATGTATGCGTACGCAGCAGAATGTGACTTGTTGAAGCCATACCCCGCAAAATAAGCCATCAAGTCGAAAATATCGCCGGCGGTGGCTTCGGTCGCCAGACCCACCTCTTTGGCCCCATCCAAGAAAACCGCACGCTGCTGCCTCATCTCCTCGGACTTCTTTTTGCCCATGGCACGACGCAAGAGATCGGCCTGGCCGAGCGTGTAACCGGCAATGATCCGGGCGATGTTCATCACCTGCTCTTGGTACACAATCACGCCATACGTCTCTTGAAGGATGTCCTCCAGCGCATCATGCGGGTAGCACACCTCGGTTTCGCCGTGTTTTCGTTTGACGAAATCGTCGACCATGCCAGAGCCCAAGGGGCCCGGCCGGTACAACGCCACGGCTGCCACAATATCTTCAAAGCTGTCGGGCTTGAGCTTCTTCATCAGGTCTCGGAATCCGGACGATTCGAGCTGGAACACGCCCATCGTCTCCCCGGAACTGAGAAGCTCGAAAACCTTGGCGTCGTCCATCGGCAGTGCAGTGAGCGTGAAGGACCCCTCGCCCCGAGCCGCTTTGCCCTCATTGATGATTCGGACCGCATTGTCCACAACGGTCAGGGTCTTGAGCCCCAAGAAGTCGAACTTCACCAAGCCCGCTTCTTCCACTTCGTCCTTCGCGAACTGGGTCACAATTTCCCCACCCGCGCCCCGGCAAATCGGTACGTAGGACCAAAGGGGCTCGTCACTGATGACAATTCCGGCCGCATGGATACCCGCGTGGCGGTGGAGTCCTTCCACCTTGAGGGCCATGCTGTAGAGCGCTTCGTATCGAGGATCTTCTTTGAAGAGTGCGGCGATGCGCTTTTCTCGCTTCAGCGCATCCGTCAACGTGATCCCCAACTCGGCGGGGATCAGTTTTGCGATTCGATCCACTTCACTGAAGCTCATATCGAACACGCGGCCCACGTCACGCAACGCCGCCTTGGCCTTCATCGTGCCATACGTGACGATCTGACCCACATTGTGATGACCGTATTTCTGCGTCACATACTCGATCACCCGATCCCGCTTGTTCATGCAAAAATCGATGTCAAAGTCGGGCATCGACACACGCTCGGGATTCAGGAATCGCTCAAAAAGCAACCCGTAGCGAATGGGGTCAATGTCCGTAATGCGCAACGACCACGCCACCAATGAGCCTGCTCCCGAACCACGACCCGGGCCGACGGGCACACCCAAGGACCGAGCCTCCTTGATGAAGTCCCACACGATCAAAAAGTACCCGGGGAACCCCATGTCGATAATGATGTCGAGTTCTTGATTGAGCCGAAGGATGTATTCATCCCGATCGTAGTCGTCCGCGAGCAAATCGAGTTCCTGGAAACGCTCGGCCAATCCAACCAGCGCTGTGTCGCGGAGGAACCCTTCCAAGGACTGACCTTCTGGCACGTCATAATGCGGAAGAAACGTCTTCCCCGTCGGGATCTCCGCCGTGCAGCGTGCGGCGATTGCGCCCGCCATATCGATAGCGTCCGGTGACGACGAGAACGACTGGTGCATCTCGCCTTCACTCTTGAACCACAGCCCGCTCGGGATCGGGCCGTGAATACTCTGATAGCTCTTTCCCATCCCGATGCACATCAACGCCGCATGGCCTTGTGCATCGTCTGGCGTACCATAGTGGCAGTTGTTGGTTGCTACGCAGGCCAGCCCAACCTTCTGAGAGAGGGTGAGCAATGCATCCGACACCGCGTCGCACTCCGTGAATCCCAAGTGCTCCACCTGCAAATAATAGTGGTCCTTACCAAAGAGGTCGCGCCAACCACTCGCCAGCAACTCCGCCGTTTCGTGATCCTGTCGGAGCAAGGCCTGCGCAACATCGCCACCCAGACCACCACTCAACGCAATAATGCCCACCCGATACTCGGCCAACAGGGCGCGATCCACTCGTGCGGTGTCATGGTGATATCCATCGAGCCAAGCCTGGGACAAGAGCGCGATGAGATTGCGATAGCCCTCGTTGGTCTCGGCCAGCAGCACCATGGTTGTAGTCTGACGATTGTCCGGATCGCGCCGGTCGCCGGCCACCACGGCCACCTCGACCCCAAAAATGGGTTTTAGCCCCTTCGCTTTGGCCCGTCGTTGAAACTCGATGGCCCCGTGCAGGTTAGAGCGGTCGGTGATAGCGACGGCGTCCATACCCAAGTCCTTGGCCCGATCCACCAGCTCTTCAATCCGGAGCATTCCATCCAGAAAGCTGTATTCGGTGTGAACGTGGAGGTGAGCGAAGGGCATTGACTCAACTAACGAAGGCCAGGCGATGGTGTCAAGAGCGTTTCCCTAAATGAACCGCTGCGCTCCTGTCGTTCGGGAAACTGGCGCGAAGTTAAGGCGCTTTACACGCATCCAAATGATCGCCGCACACACCCGCGTCCGCTTCTTCCCAACACGCGGTGTCGACACCCGGTCCGCACGTGGCCAACACACACGATTGCCAGACGGAATACTTCTGTTGTGCCGATAAGGGGGCCATGGCGTTGCAGCCCTGGGAGCAGAGACTCGTCGCACACCCCGCCTGGCAGGCGAGAATGCCAAAACATTCCGATAGAGGGGTTGGGGCTTGAAGGCACCCCCCCATATACGACTCACACACACCGGATGTGGCCACCTTCATGCACGCTGCCGAGGGAGTGGCCCCGCATTCTGTCGTGATGCAACCACCCCAGAGACTGAACGCCTGCTGAGCGGCCGTGCACGATTGCTCATAGCAAATGGTGGCACAGGCCGTATTGCCCTTGCACTGGGCCGCACAGACCGTCAGTTCGTTGCAATTGGCCGGTGTCTCTGCGCAGGTCCCGTCCACATTGCATAGGCTGTTGTCCACGCCATCACAGCCCAAACACTGGCCACAGGTGCCACCACAGCCATCGCCCCCACACACTTTGCCTTCGCAATCGGGGCAACAGACCGTTGCACACTGACCCTCGGCCGTACACAGAGACTCATCGGGCCCGGAACAACCTTCGCAATCCCCACAGGTTCCACCGCAGCCATCGTCCCCACACACGTTGAGCGTCCCGTCCGACTGGAGACATTTCGGAAAACAGATCTCTTTGCAGACGCCTTTGTCGCAGACCAGTCCAGCGGGGCACAGGCAGATATCCCCACAACTGTTCATCCCACATTCGATGCCGTCACAAGTACACTCTTCTTCGCAGATCCCGTTGATACATGTCCCCTCTGTAACCCCGTTGGGACAGACCATTTCATTGGTTACGATCACTCCCTGGCAGCAAAAGGTCCCGTCGTCCGAGACCACCTCGAGACATTCTCCCGTGTCCGCCAAACACGTCTGCTCCCGACATTCTTCGGTGGGCACACCACAGACGACGACCGTGCTGGGATGGATCGCGCAGACGGCCTCACTTCCCACAGGATCGCACGCGTTGATTCCTTCGCACACGTCATCCGGCTGTAGGCAAACCAGCGCGTCGTGCAGGATGGCGCCATCCACGCAGGTGTCGACGGTGCACACATCGCCATCGTCGGTGGGCAACGGGACCCCCACACAACCCAGTCCAACCAGGCATGTGTCGGGGTCCGTGCACGGATCGTCATCGTCGCAGAGCGCGCCCTCGTCGAACCCGGTGTTGAGACACCCCAACCCCTCGTCACAGTGCCAAGCAAAGCAGACGTCCTGTGCTCGCTCCTCTTCACAGGTGAGGACCACGCCCGTGGTGACGCAATCTTCGTTTTCATCGCACTCCTCCAGAGTGCACACGTTTGCGTCCGCGTTGCACACGTCTCCAACGAGCTTGCGAACAATGAGCGTGCATTCGCCGGTCGTCGGATCGCACGAGATGGAAGCAACACAGGGATCCTCGGACTGTGAACAACTCATCTCGGTCTCCACAATCGGGACGCACTGGCCGTCGATGCATTCGCTCTCGTCATAACAGGGCAACCCACAAGGAGCCCCATCGTCCAGGCGCGTACAATCGCCATCCAGGGCCTCTGGAGGCACCGGGTCCACGGGACACGGGTTGCTCAAGGGCGTCAGCGTGCAGTCGATCTCGTCTGGCGCCGGTGGGATGCAGATGGGCCCCGTACAACCGGCACACACCCATGCCATTAAGAGTGTACACGCCGACAAGGAACGGAACCTGGAGCAGAGCATAACCAAAGGGTAGCACTCTACAGTCCTCAATCTCAACGCCAGCCTGGCTCAAAGACACTTTTTTCGTCGCCAAAAACAGAGGCATGCAATGGGGTGGCCAAAGGCAATGTTTTCGGGTCCAATGGAGCACACGTGTGTTCATGAAGCGTGTGCACGAAGGAGGACGGGATGAATTGGATAACAACTGCTGGCTTGGTGCTCGTGTTGAGCGCAAGCACAGGGTGCACACAAAACGAAGCGATGACCCAAAAGTTCGCCTCATCGAACCAGGCTCATAAAGAGAAGGAAGCCGCAGAAGCGGTGAAACAGAAAGCCGAGACGGCGAAAGCCCTGGAAGACATGGAAGCCGCCCGAAAGGAGGAGCTCGCCGCCGCTAAGGCCCAGGCAGCACCGGAAGAGGAAGACGATGGCGAAAAACCCGAAGGCAACAGCAAAACCACCGCTGAACTCGCCTCCAACGACAACGAAAAGGCGTTGCTAGCCCAATTGGAGACCTCGGACCAGTTCCGCCCCGTCGCCAAGCTCGTCAAAGCCAACAAAGGCGCACTTCTTCCACTCATTCGCAAAGCGCTCCGTCACGAAAACACGAACGTCCGCGCCCAGGCCGCGCGGGTCCTCGTCATTCGAAAAGACATGTCCAAGGCCACCATCAAGGCGTGGACGGAAGCCATTGTGGCCGAAGCGGACGATGATGTGTTGGGCCTGTGGGCCAAGGACATTCAATACGCAAAGGCCCAAGCCATGGTGCCCATCCTCTATCAGGTATTTGGCCGGGTTAAGGATGTGGCGGCCCAAGCCAACATCGCCGAAGCCTTGT
>CAUZBV010000237.1:0-5957 GCA_963578115.1 Myxococcales bacterium | reverse complement strand
GGCACTCAACAGTGCTTCCTCTTCCCACGTGGTGATGTCGGGCTCGGCGATCAGTCGATCTTTGAGACCGCTGGCAATGTCTCGAACAGAGATCGGGTCCTCCTCCTCTTGTGGCACGGCCACGTTGGCCGTCTGCAATAGTTTGTTGATCCAATCCATACCGCCCGAAGGAGCTTCCTCCAATTCGTCTACACACAGGGCCTGATAATTCGGACAGCAATCGCTGTATTCTTCGCATTTGGCGTCGCAATAACATGGATCGTCTTCTTGACCGGGATCACCGCATTTCCCCACACACGAGAAGAGGCCTTCTTCAAACACCAATGTCCCCTGGCTTTCACACGCCCCGTGGCGATTTTCCCAGGCGAGCATTCCTTGGAAGTCCACCCCCGAAAACCCCGGCTCTCCGTCTTTGAGAAAAATGCCAATGGATTGTTGGAAACTCTCATCGTCATCTTTTGGATACGCCGCGTTGGCAGACCAATTCAACGCACTTTCAATCATGCTGAGCATCACGCGTGCGCTGTGTCGGTGAACTTGGTCGCCGACGCTGTTGCCGCGTTCCTCTTCAATGGGAAACACGTCTGACCACGGGTTGAACACCCGCGGCATCAAATAGGGGTGATCCGGTCCGCAACCGTCGACGGGGGCGGACTCGTTGTAGAGCGGATGGGTTAAGATATCGACCAGCAATGTTTTCAGTGACCAACTCTCTCCGACAAAGTGATTCGTTAACTCCATCAAGATGTCGCGTTGGAATTCATTGCGAGGAAAATAATGCACCAGCGTCAGTGGGTAGCCCATGATCTCACGCCAGATCCGGTTGACGATCCGGACACTGAGCATGTATGCGAATGATTCATGCCCATCGATCTCGAGGGAAATTGGGTTGATGTAGATCCCATCATAACGAAGGGCATTTACGCCCAACTCGAGGGACGCTTCCACATCCCAAACACTGCCCTGTGGCCCTTGTGCGATGATGAAAAATGCTTCATAGCCCGCTGGATCCACGGGAATGTCTTCAGGACGGTTGAAGCGCCCACAAGATCCATCCAGCCCCCACGGACGTGTGCCATTCTTTTCGCGAACGACATTCAGGTGACGAAACATGCTGAACACATCCATCTCTGGCCGACCTACGCTGGCACCGTACACCGACTTTTCAAAGAGTCCGATGATGGGCCAGTGGCGGTCCAAATCGGGATCGGCTGAGTCGGTCGTGGACCAAGCGCTGTTGTGACAGGTGGTGCAGGCCGAGCTTCGGTGGAGGTAGGTGGCTTCAAAGATCTCGCCGAAGTCCTGTCGACGCGTAATGTCCATCTCAATGGCCGCCACGTTGGCCCCGGTGATGGGCTTGGGCATCATGGCAAATAGGTGCGCGCGGTAAAATGGCGTCAGGTCATCGATGCGTAGACTGGAACGAAGGACGTCGCTCATGTTGAACGACTCTCCGTATTCGGTATCGAGCGCTTGGCTGTCCCGCAAGAACGTGGCGAGCTCGCCCGCATCGTCGGGCAACAGGGGTGTTCCGTAGCAATCGGGATGCATCTTGTCGCCAATGCGATTGACACGAACCTCATCCATCAACCAGTTGGCCCACCGCTCTTGGAACAATGGATCGGTCATTAGCAATTGAGCAACAGTTTCTCGATTGGTGGCCTTGACCAGATCAGCCAACATCTTGATCTCTCGAACGCCTCTTGCGCGCCGACCCAAGAGTTTGATGATCGTTTGTTTGACCCACGCTTTGTTCCCGGCGTCGCAATCCACATAGGTCTTGGGGGGCGGCGGCGGTGGTGGTGGTGGTGGTGGCGGCGGGATGTCGATGATGTCTTCTTCGGGTGTGGTCTCGTTGGTGGAGTCGGTCGACGGGGTGTCCAGCACGGTGATGGTGGTGTCATTGGTTGCATCGGGTGTGGCGACCGGAGGGCTTTTCTTCGGGCATCCAATGGCCCACACAACCACCACCATGATCAGAAATACCGGGAATCGAATCCGCATTAGGTGCTGGATTTCACTCCCAAGACGACTTCGTTGAGATACATGGCCGCTTCGGCCTCCGATCCCGTGCCGAACACATCGCTAACTGCGTAGCATTCAGGGGCGAATGGGAAGATGCCCAATGCGGCCAAGATAGCCGCTCGAGTTTGTGCTGGAGACAACGCCCCAGTGGCATATCCAGAGGGACCGATTGCGCCTACAATGCCTTGCTGATCAGGTCCGACCGGTCCCCCAAACATCATGGTGGTGTAGGCATAGGGGTGGTGGTTTCGACCATGCTCGTTTTGTGGCCATGGTGTCCGACCAAACTCGGTATTGATGCAGATCAGAGTTTCATCCAGATTCAATTTGGACGGATCGTTTTCTCCCGGTTCGTTGATGATGTTGATCAGTCCCTTCCATAGATTGGTTAAATTTCGAGCGGAATCGTGAATGTGATGCTGATGGGTGTCGTATCCTCCACCTCCGGAGGCGGGGATCAGCCCACCATCGACCACACAAACATAACGCGCGAGACTATTCGGTCGGGTGAGCAGGTGGGCAGCCAGCCGGAGCCCCATGTGTGGGTGATTGATGTTTGCCGAGTCACCGCATTCTTCTCCAGGCAGCTTCTTGAAGTACGAGGGCTCCAAGATCCCAACCAATTGGTCTGTGCTCTGCATGGTGTCCAACGTGAACTGATAATCGGCCACCGTTTGTGAGCGTGCAGCTTCGGGTGCGGCGGGCCACACCAACCGGTTGTTGAACTGGGCCAGGTACTGATTGAGGAGCATGTCGAACTGGGGCCGAAGATCGCCGATCTGCTTACGTTGCAGCGCATCGATGAACGCAGGGTTGGGTTGCACACGGATGGCCAGGGGGCGTGCGGAGCCCGGGTGTTGCCCTACCGCGCTGGCGGCCCGTAAGTTGTCTGTGGGAAAGTCGCCGGGTGCATAGAGCACATACGCGGACGGCTCTCCGGTGAAGATGGTTGAGTGGGCCTGATAGTGATGCTGAATGGCGGCACCGACCCCCGCCAACTTGGGGGCTCCCAGGCGGAAGCCGGACAACCCCAGAGGGATGGCCGCCTCATGCGGTTCCAACGTGTGGCTGAGCACATGGATTCGAAGCCGATCGATGATGTCTTTTCGCTGGCGAAGAGGCTCGGTGAATGGACCGAGTCGGACCATCATGCCATGGTCGTCGATTCGAAAGTCTTGGAGCATTGGGCCGACTGAGGCGCCGTGGCATGCTTCGTAGAGCTGCTGAACATTGTTGTTGCCCTCTTGAAACGTCCACCACTGTTGGCCGATCTCATCGGGCTCGGTGGGCATGCCGTACTCGGGCACCACATAAAATGTCTCCCAGGGCGACAGCCCACCGTAGAGAAAGATATCGAGAACATTCTTGGCTTGCTTGTCGGTGGGTAAGACCGTTGACGCGGCGTAGTTGGGATAATCACCCCACTTGGATGCGGCGCGTGCATACCGGAGGCGCAATCCAGGTAGCTGCCCTAAGGAGGCCGCCAATCCGAGAGCCCCTACCCCCATTCCCTGAATGAACTGTCGTCGCTTCATCGGTCGCATTCCCTTGTCAGCCGTAACTACTGTACGTCCACAATCGTCGCCAGGGATCTTCAATAATGGGGGGTATGGGGCCCCGGGGGCAAGGTGTATTGAAGACCAGCGCTATTTTATTGACTGTGTGAGATGGGTCTCATCTCTCGACAACCACGTCGTACCGGGGCATCCTTGGGCCGTGACGACCACCCTAAATGAGCGTTGGGCACGACGCAGTGCGGCCATTTTGGTCGTGGGATTCGCCGTCGTCTATGCGGTGGGGCTGGGCGAAGGATCTCACCTTGACTCCGACGACACACTCTATGGGCAGATGGCTCGCGAGATGGTTGAAACCGGAAATTGGGTCGACAATCAGTGGAGTGGTGTTGTCCAGTTTGAGAAGCCTCCGCTCTATCTGTGGACATTGGCAGGGTGTGGCGCCGTGTTCGGTTGGGGCGAAGCTTCGTTGCGTCTACCGGGTACGATTTTCGCGTTGGGCACCTTGGCGCTGCTGATTCATCTGGTATGGCAATTGGGCGGATCGTGGCGTCGGGGAGTTGCCGCAGCCGCGCTGGTTGGGGTGTCGACCTTCTTTTTCATGCTGACCCGCCGCCTGATGATGGATGTGCCCATGATGTGCATGGTGTGCGGGGCAGCCTTGTTTTTGGCGCGTCGTTCGTCCATTGGGTTTGGGGTATTCAGTGGTTTGGCGGTGATGACAAAGGGGGCAGCTGCAGCACCCTTGTTGGGTGCGTTGGTCGTCTTTGGTTTGTGGGATAAGCGACTGACCAAGCGACAATGGGTTCACGCTCTGGGTCTCGGTGCGTTGGTGGCGCTTCCATGGCATGTGCTGGAGTGGATTCGCCATGGCGATGCGTTCTGGCAGGGCTACCTAGGGCATCATGTGGCCGAGCGAGTCACCTCCAACGTGGTCCCGGGAAGTTCCTTTCTGGAGAGTATAAACCTGTTGGTGAGCTATGAGCCCATTCTTTTGTTTGGTGGCCTCATTGGTATGGTCGTCGTCGCCAAACAGCGTTTTAGGGACCCAGTGGGTCGGTTGGGGATCTGCTGGCTGGTTGGGGCCGTGTTGCCCATCGCGTTGAGCACCACTCGCTTGCCACACTACTGGTTGCCCGTGGTCCCTGCGCTGGCGTTATTGGCCGTTTCTGCACCGCCAAAACGGGTGTGGGCTCACCGCCTGGCGGCTGCAGCCGTGGCTTTGGTGATGACTTTGTCTCTGTTTCAAGATCCTGTGAAGGTTCGTAGCTACTGGTGGAACCCCCACTTTGGCCCGGGGGAACAGGCGATTGGACTGGTCCTCGTGGAGCACGCCAGGGAGGACGATCACGTGATCGCCTACAACAGCATGTCCAATGGCCTGACCTTTTATGGACAGCGGCGTATCGCTATGCACACCGACGACCCCAAGTTTCACGCGATCCAAGAGCGGGTCTTGATGATTCGACGTGCGGGTGTGTTGCACTGGATGGACGAAGGATTTCCACCGCTCCGAGGCGATGAACGACGCTTTGTGGTGGCGTATGGATGGGATGAGACCGCCATTGGCCAAGTGCATGTCCAAGCTGCTATCCAGCACATGCGTCGAGCAGAGCCCAAGCGTTTCTTGCATCGACTGGATCAAGCCAATCGCGTGCTCATCAACGATGCGGGCATTGGGGAGCCCATCCCATGATCAGAGCGCCGTCCATTTCCGTCATCGTGTTGGCCTACAACGAAGAAGAGAATCTTCCACACATGTTGGCGGAATCCGTGTCCTGGCTTCGAGACAATGTACAAGACTGGGAGCTGCTCGTGGTGGATGACGGGTCGACCGACGGAACGCAAGACGTGGCGCGTCAATGGGCCTCCAAAGACGATCGAGTGCGTGTATTGGTCCACGACACCAACCGGGGAATGGGTGCTGGCATGAAGACAGGGATCGGTGCCGCGACGTGTGAGTATTTCAGCATCATCGCCGGTGATGGACAGCATCCAACACCTGAGCTCGGACGCATGGTCGATGGGTTGGCCGAAGCCGACATCGTGACCACCGTCCATGAAAATCAGCGAGAAGTGCCCCGACGTGTTTTGAGTTGGGGATTTCGGCGGGCCATGAAGTGGGCATGCGGCATCGACTTTGTGTTGGAGGGTATCTACCTGTTTCCGCGTCGGGTGGTGGTCGATGAAATTGGGTTGGACCGGATTGAAAGCGACACGTTCTTCTTTTCGTTCGAGATGATCGCTCGTGCGTTGCAGCGAGGCTACACCTACGTCGTGCGTCCCATGACCGTACGCCCGCGCCAATACGGCGAATCCAAGGTGGCGGGCTCGAAGCGAATTCTACGGATCTTTCGGGAGATCCGAGGCTTTCGACGGCGTCTTCGCTCCGGCTGACGGCTTCGGGTTGGTGGCTGG
>CAUZBV010000236.1:0-5979 GCA_963578115.1 Myxococcales bacterium | reverse complement strand
GGCGGAGATATTCACCCGCGTAGAAGAGCGTACGCCCCAAGGGGGTTCCACCGTCGGCGCGCAATTCATGGTTGGTGTGCAGGTAGCAATTGCCGATGTCGCAAAACCCCGGACAGGTCGTGGTATTGCAATCGATCACAGCGGTCAATTGGACGAGCTCTTCCACGCCGTCCATCCATTGAAGCACTTCGTCCAGATTGTCGTCCGTGCCGCCGGAAAATGGAACGCCAATCACTTCCTTCATGTTGGACTTGAACCAGTCTTCTCCCGGGCCCGTGCTGTGACCGTCCGGATCTTCCGACATCTTGCTCTGACCGTCGTAGTACCCACTCTTGCACGTGGGATTCGTCGAAAAGTCCTCTTCTTGAGGAAAGTGAAGCAACGAGAAGCGAATGGGATTGATCGGTTCCTCAACCAAGGCCTCCTTGAAGGCGGCCTTGGAGTAGCCGATCTCCGTGGAGGGGTTGTCGATGTCTTCGCATTGGGGCCATGACAGTGTCACGTTGGGTCCAATGGATTTGTTCATGGACCCCGACGTGTCGAAGACCACGAGAACATTGGCGACGGGGGGTTTGCACAGCCCATTGTGGCATTCGAATCCGCCCGGGCAAGGGAACGTGTACAAGGCTGAGCCGAAAGGATCACACTTGGACACGGTTCCGTCTTCGTTGCATGTGGCCTTCCCAGCCTCGCAGACGATAGGTACACAGATGCCTTGCTTGCATACTTCGCCCAAGGAGGGGCAAGGCGTTTCCTCGTCGCACGGGGCCCCCGCATCTTCTTCTGGCGCCACGTCCCCTGGGTCGATCACATCGTCGGGGGGTACGTCGGGCACGGCCGGCACGTCGGGTTCAATGTCTTCGGGAGGGACGTCGGGGGTCGTGTCGGGTGGCTCCACGTCTTCGACGGTTTCCGTTGGGACCACATCCGGTGTGGCATCCGCTGGCACATCCGGGTCCTTGGTATCCTCAATGACCTCTGGCGAGGGGTCCGGAGACGGCGTGTTTGTGGTGTCTGAACCGCCACAGGAGACGGCCAAGACCAGACCACACAGCGAAATCAATACAGACCATTGTCGGTTCATTCTTGCCCGTCCTCGTTGTGCGCCCCCTCTATTCTAGCAGGCCTTGGCCCAGTAGTTCCACTACCACGGGCGAGTCGTGGTATAAGAAAACCATGACTACCCAACGATTTGCCTTCGTGGTCACGCTATTGGCTATTTGTTTGGCCTTTGGCTGTGGAGACAATGATGGCTCTGGAAATGGCCCATTCGTCGATAGTGGCCCGCCGGATACAGCGCCCACCGACACGCCAGACCCCCCGGGTGAGACCGTTCAGGCGGACACCGATGTTCCCCTGGATGCGGAGAATGACGGTGCGGATCCATCGGATAGTACCGATCCGCTGGACACACCGGTAGCCGATGCAGCGACGGACGTACCCGAACCGCCGGACAGTACGCCCCCGGATGACACCAGTGACGTCGTTGAGCCGCCGGACATTGTCGAGATGGACACGCCGCTCACCGATCTAGGCCCAGGGGATACGACGGCCGATGTGTCCGATCCCGTCAAACCGCTGTGGCTCTTGAGCATCAACAATGGCGCCCAAACGCTACAACGAGTGGATGTGGATACGGGGATTGGCACCACATTGTGCAAACTCAAGGGCGGCGGCGGCAGCACCTTTCAGAAGACGAGCTACCCGTCGCTGACGTTCAGTCGCAATAATTTCCTCTATGCATCCCGTATGGGTAGCTGGCTGGATGTGATCGATCCCTGTACTTGCGAAGTGACCTCTGTGGGTACTTACGGTGGCTGGAGCGGCGTGAACGGGATCACCTCCAATCACGGCAATGATCTTTTTGGTGTGTCGTCGACAACGGACGAGCTGATCGGAATCACCACGTCCACTGGGTTGGCGACCGCAATCGGCACGGGACTGGGTGTAGATTTTGGTACCGGCGGTGCGACGTGGTCCGATTTTGGCAAGACGCTCTATGCCATCAATGGCACCGACGACTCGCTCTACAAGGTGCATCCCGTGACGGGCGTGGCCACGATGGTTGTGGAATTGTCCATGGATTTCGGCACGGTGGGGATCGAGCTTCATCCGGCCAACGGGGTCATCTATGCTTGCACGACGAACGCGGTGCTTCGCGAGGTGGATCCCTTGACGGGTGTTGTTACCGAGAAACCCAACCCCATCGGTCAGACGGGTTCTTGCACCAATCTCGCCGCGCCGTGGCTGCCCGTCCCTTGTGTGGAGCCATAACGGCCCGTTGCGTCTCTTCCACTCGACAATGGACTATACGTTCGCTAGGGTGTGGCCACGTTCGAACAAGGAGCGCGTTGCGTAAAGCGGGGACCATGCTGGGTAGGAAATGGCCGGTGGCTTTGTTGGGGTTGGCGATGCTGTTGGGGTGCAATCAATCCCCGGCGGAACGTTTCCAATCCTGTCGTGAGCGGGCGACGAGTGGGGAACCCCTGGAGACCCTGTCGGATTGTTTTAGCGCTCGCTCCGTGACCATGCTCTCCGCGCTGCACCGTCAAACGGAGGAGACGGATGGCGCGTTGGAGTACCTGGCAGAGTTTGACGCGCTCCTCGACGTCCAGATCGATCCGGACTCTGAGATGGATATTAACGGTGGGATTGCCTTCTTGAAGACGCTGAATAATGAGACCGTCGTGATGCTAAAGGAAGATGGGGATTGGCGAATCGACGTCATGGAAATGCGTTCGTTTTGGGCTCCGCTGGCCGAGGCGTTGGAGGCGGAATGAACACGACCATGGTCCGCATGGGAGCTTTGGTGCTCGTCGGTTTTCTCGGGATGGCCGGTTGTTCGGAGCCGCCGGAGAAGGCGTACGAGCGGATGGTCTTTCACGCGAAGACTGGCAACGAGCAGGGGTTTCTGTCCGGATTTACAGAGCGAAGTCAAAAGGTGGTGAAAACCATGCTGGCGTTGCGGCGAACCTATGGTTCGCAGAGCTCTGAAGCGGCGGATCCGTACCTGTCATTGGTTCTGGACAAAGTGACTAAGGTCGATAAATCCACGGAAAAAGTACGAGCCTGCCAAGGAGAGAGCAAAGATGAGACCAACGTGGCTGTCCTGACGGTCACCAATGACGACGAGATATATCGGAAAATAAAAATGTACGAGTGCGAAGATGGCTGGAAAATTGATGCCCTGATCTTGCAGGACGACTGGAACAAGAATCCAGAGAACGAGGAAGATCGGTAACCAAAGCGTGCTGGTCGAACACCGCATACAGTCGTTACTTCGGAGTCGCTCATTGGAGCGACTCTATGCCGGGGTGACTGCGGGTGAGGACCCTCGTCCGGTGTTGGTCCGAAGGCTCTTGCCGGGGACGCCTCCGGAAGAACGAGTTGAAACAGCGGGTGTTTTTCAGCATCACATGAGTCGACTGGCTCGTCTCACCGACATAGGGACGCTGCCCGTTCGGGAATACACGAGTACGTCGGACGGGCCATTTGTCTTTGTTACCGATGTGCCCACGGGTGTGACCTTGCGTGAGCTTGTGGATGCGGCTGGTCCTTTGCCCGTGGCAACCACAGCCGCCATTGGCGTTGCCCTCGGCGAGCGTCTCGTGCACGCACACGGGGTCGGCGTGATCCACGGCGCGTTGCATGGTGACAATGTGTTGCTCAATCAAGACGGCACGCTGACAATCCTGGAGATGGGTCTCGTGCCCATGCTGGTGGAGCGATTGGCCGGTCGTCTTCAACGATTCCCCACAGCCTGGAATTCCATCTTTCCCGAAGCCGGTGCTGTGTCGCCCGATGTGCTTCGGGGGGAGACGTTGGGCCCTTGGACCGATGTGTATGGCATGGGTGTGCTCTTGTATCGAATGCTCACAGGCACCGCCCCCTACGAGGGTACGGCCGTGTTGGCCCAGAACACCATCCTGACCGGAAGCAACCCGGTCCGTGTGCACCACGAGTTGCCGGATGTGGATGTGCGGGCGGCTGCTCTCGTAGACGCATGCTTGGCCCGAGATATAGCGACTCGGCCTGCCAGCGTCGCGGAGGTGGTCGCCGGCTTGCAAGACATCGCACGACCTTGGTCGGAGGTCACGTCCACGCTGCGAGCATCGTTAAGCAATCAGAGTTATTGTGACCGCTTCGAATCGTTGCTTCGCGTGGTGAATTCCGACGAAGCGATGCCTCACGAGTCTGAAGCGTCGGTGGCCTATCTTTTCGCCGATTCGGACGAGCCCTTGTCGGAAGCCACTTTAATCCAACAAATGACGCCGGAGCAACGTCGACTGTTCATGCATTTGACCTCACACAAGGCCGCAGGAAGTATCGGCGGCTCCAATTCAATGGGTGTTCAGATCAAAAGGGGCGCGGTGTTGGGCGTCATCGTGGCGGTCGTGCTGATTCTCATCCTGTGGCCCGGTTGGATGGACTCGTTGGTGGGTGGAAACGAGGCAGAGTCCTCTTCCGCGACTCCGGCGGAGTCTCCCAATGAGGACGTCGTCATCCCCCAGCATGGACCGGAAGCCCACGATGAACGCCGATGGCGACGACCACTGGAGATTTTGGTGCAACCCTCGTCCGAATCCAGTGAAGAGTAGTGTGGGCCAAGCCTGCGATTAGAAGTGATACCCGACCGATGCGTTGAGCTGGTGGTAGGCAGACTCGAGTTTGCCGGCGTTGGCTGGGACGCCCGTAAGCCCTCCGCAATTGTTTCCATCGCTGCAGGGAAAGAGAGGCCGAACTTGAAATACTTTTCCGTGTTTCTCGTCGACGGTCCGGTCTTCCTGGTGAACAAACATGTACGCTACGTTCAAGTCGACATCCGAAAAAGACCAGCGGAATCCACCGCCGAGCCCCATCCGTTCGAAGGACATGAAATCCAGGTTCGTGTAATTCAGCGGAACCGCTGCGCTCTCCCAAAACCCACCCATCGAGAGGGAAAAGACGTCTTCCACCACGTTCCAGGTGCCGCCCAGGCGGACACTGTGCGTGTCTTTCCACTGCTTGGCGATGGTCAGTGATTGCACATCAATGTCACTGTTGATGGGTGCGCCAATGTTAACGCTTCCGGTCACCGAGACATCGTAGGACTTGAGCATGCTCCACGCCTCGTACACGTAGTTCAACTCAATATCGAACACTTCCCGGCTCTCCGAGAGATGGCGATAACGGAACCCGGCGTTCAATGTGGGCGGCATGATCAGATCCAACTCGGCTTTCAGATTTTGTCCGGTTACCTTGGCGGGGATGAGTTGGCCCGGGACATCTTTGAGCTTCACGTCGCCTTTGAGGTCCAGGTTGATTGGAACCATGCGTCCAGAAATGCCCACTTCCAACTCGGGGACAATCCGCCACCAGCCGCCCGCGATCAGGGTCCACGAGAGGTGGTCGGACAGGTCCAGGGTGTTTTCCTGATCGTAGTGATTGTAGTAGGGCGTGGGTTGGCCGGGGGCGGGCGTTCCATCCACCACCATGCTGAACTTTGAGATGGGGACATCGACGTAGGCGGCCGTTAGGCCAAAGCCGTAAGAGTCTTTCTTTCCGTAGGCGGCCGACGCGCCGTAATAAATCAAAAGAAGCTCTGTCTCCGTCAGCATGTAGCGCTGTCCACCCTGTACGGGGAACTTGCGTCCACCGAAGGAGTTGGGCCCAGAGATGCTCAGCGCAAAGTGCCAGTCCTCCGAGCCCAGGTCGGAGGACAGCATCAATGCCCCACCCAACGCGAAGAGTTCATTTTCATTGGATACGGGTGCCAGCGGGTCGGTCCCGTCGGGAGTTGTTCCCCCTTTGAGGTCCATGATCGAAGCGGTTCGTGTGAAGGTAGTAGGCATCCACATGGTGTTGTGGTTCAAGAGGATGTGCGTGCCGGACTGGCGGCTCAAGCCTCCGGGATTGTATTGCACCGCAGTCAAGTCATCGGCCAACACGGCAAATGCGCTTCCTCGGCTCATGGCGCGTGAGCCCCAACCGGGAATTTCA
>CAUZBV010000235.1:0-5981 GCA_963578115.1 Myxococcales bacterium | reverse complement strand
GAGCGTTCGGAGCCAAGACGCGGAAGGGGGATAGGTAACGCATCGGCGAGCATGTTGTACACACCGGTAACCCCGCGGCTTACTCGTTCCAAGCGTTTTGCGGTGGAGAGCGCCCCTTCGACGCCCAGAGTGATGGCCTTGCTGGCAATGTCTTTCAAATCGATAGCCATGCTGCTGCTTTCCTCCCCCGGCAAACGGGTCTGTTGGATGCTCTTTATTAGTGCGCGTTTCCTTTCGGGTCAAGCGAGATTCTCCTTCATAGTGCGTTCATGTTTTTCCAGCGGGTCGTCTGAGAAGAGTTGGCTTTTGCTTTTGAGTCCGTACAATGGAGGCATGCGATTCGGAATCCCGGAAGTAGCACGAGCGAAAACCATGAAGGCAGCGGGCTTTCCGTGGCGTCCTCGTGTGGGCGACTGGTATGTCAGTTACAGCGGCCATTGTGATTTGGTTCGGACTCACGACCAAGCGCTCCGCCTTGGGGGCAACGGGAGTGTGTTCTTGCCAAGCTGGGAAGACTGTCGTTCTTGGCTTGATCGGCATGGCTGGAGGGACCCCGAAGTGGACGACGACCACGACGGAACGATCCGTCTTCATGTGACCCATCAGTCCGGACAGGTCAAACGTGCGGTGGGTCATTCGGATCTCGATTGTCTGTATCGAATCATCCTTCAGGTGCTCATGGGCAAAAAGATCGATTGACCTGGGTTTGAATCTAGCTACCATGCAGCCTCCCGAGAAGGGACCACGAGGAGGTTGTTGTGGAGAAATTAATTGAGTCCATGTTGTTGGAATTGGGCGAAGATCCAACGCGTGAAGGACTCCTTGACACGCCTGCGCGAGTGGCTCGCTCGATGCGCTTCTTTACCAGTGGGTACACACAGTCCGTGGACGACGTCATTGGAAATGGGATCTTCACAGAATCCCATGACGAAATGGTGATTTGTCGAGATATCGACTTCTTTTCGTTGTGTGAGCATCACATGCTTCCTTTTTTCGGCAGGTGTCACATCGCTTACATTCCAAACGGTCATGTTGTGGGTTTGAGCAAGTTGGGACGTATCGTGGATGTGTTTGCGCGCCGTCTGCAGCTGCAGGAACGTCTCAATCGTCAGATCGCAGAGGTGATCAGTGACCGCTTGAAGCCGCAAGGTGTGGCGGTCGTGATGGAGGCCACCCACTTGTGCATGGTCATGCGCGGTGTTCAAAAACAGAACTCCATGACCGTGACGAGCTGCATGCAGGGGGTCTTCGAAGAGCAGCACCGAACACGGCAGGAGTTTATGAACTTGATTGGTGTCAATCGTTGACGAAAGGCGTTCGCTGTTCTTCGAAAAACAGGGAGGCCCTTCAACGGTTGAAAGCGAAACCAAGGGTTCATCGCACCCTCATTCTGTTGTCCATAACGCTCAGTGCGGCGTGCGCTTCGAATTCAATGGATGTTGAATCTCCGGAGCTTCCAAACGACACGGCTGAAGCGAGGACACCACCGTCCCAACCCACAATCGATCCATTCCTCGGTCCCGAACGCACGCTCTTTGACTGCACCCATCCCGACGTCCCAAGCGACCGTCGCGCATCGTCTCCATGGGGGTGTGTGCTCGATGTGGGCTGCACTGTACCCCTGGTTGTGGGTCACCGTGGTGTCGGCGGTCAGTATGCGTCGATTGCACCGGAGAACTCCCGGGCCGCTCTCAGGGCGGCCCTGTGGATGGGCGTGGATGGGGTCGAAGTCGATGTTCGTCATACCATCGATGATCAATTGGTCGTCATCCATGACAGCACGGTCGATCGAACGACGGAGGGAACCGGATCGGTCGATTCTATGACCCTGAGTGAGGTCACCGCGTTGCATCTTAACACCGTCAATGACTTGGGCGACACGGTTTTGGGAGATTTCAGTTGTGAGACTGTGCCCACGCTAGCGGAGGTGTTTGCGCTGACCAAGGATCGGGTCTTCATCGATTTGGATACCAAAACGGACCGCATCGATCTGGTCGTCGATGCGATTGTTTCGGCCGGCCTTGAGGATCAAGTGTTTGTATCGGTTGGCAATGTGAACCGGGCGGTCGAAGCGCGCGCATTGAACAGCAAGATCCGGGTGCAGATACGTCCGAGCACGGCGGAAGAATTGGCCAATCAGAGCGCGTTGTTTCCTCAGCGTGCTCCCGAAATCGTCGAGGTCCCATTCTTGTCACTGACCGAATTCGTCGTGCCGACACAGGAGCTGGGAGCCGCCTTGTTCGCGGACGTGTGGGAGCACGATATTCTAGTTCAATTTGCTGTTGAGACTGTGGACATCTATCTGGAGTCCTTCGAGAAGGGTGCGAAAATGGTTCAGTCAGAATTTCCCGGCGCCGTCCTCGACGCGTTGGACCGCCTCTAGGGCTAAACAGCGTGTATGCTCGAATCAATTTGGCATGCTGCGGTTTCGGTGTGACCATGAAACAGTGGGGAAGAAACCAAGAGAAGTACCCTCTGTCCGTTGTTTTGTCCCATCGGCACGGATATACTGGATGGTTGAAACCGTCATAACGGCGGCTCGGCGGTTCGTACCATGCTGAAGCTGGCGGACATAATGGACAGCATTCGATCCTACCATCCGAATGCTGATATTGACCTTATCAAGAGGGCTTATGTATTTGCGTCTACAAGCCATGAGGGTCAAGTTCGCAAATCTGGGGAGCCCTACATCACCCATCCACTGGCTGTTGCGAAGCTCATCACCGAGATGAAGCTGGACACCACCGCTGTGTGTGCTGCATTGCTGCATGACACGGTGGAAGACACCGCTGCGACCATTCCAGCTATCGAAGCTTTGTTTACCAAGGATATTGCCAATTTGGTGGATGGGGTCACGAAACTGGGTAAATTGCGATTTCAGAACAAACACGATCGACAGGCCGAGAGCTTTCGAAAAATGCTCGTCGCCATGAGCCAGGACATTCGTGTCATCCTGGTCAAGTTGGCGGACCGACTGCACAACATGCGTACTCTGAACCATATGAAGGAGGACAAAGCGGTCGGGATTGCTCAGGAAACCATGGACATCTACGCACCGCTCGCCAATCGTCTGGGTATTCAGTGGATGAAGATTGAGCTGGAAGATTTGTCGTTTCGGCATCTGAATCCCGAGGCGTATCAATTCTTGAGGGACCGGGTCAATCAAACAAAAGCAGAGCGTGAACAATACATCGACGAGGTGTTGGAATTACTCAAGACGTACATGGAGGAGTTGAACATAAAGGCGGAGATCTCGGGTCGGCCCAAGCATTTCAAGAGCATCCATCGGAAGATGCAAGATCAGGAGATTCCCTTCGAGCAGGTCTACGACGCTCTCGCGTTTCGAATCCTGGTGGATGATGTGAAGAGTTGTTACGAAGCGTTGGGCGTGATCCACACCATGTGGAAGCCTATCCCGGGTCGGTTCAAAGACTACATTGCGTTGCCCAAGGCCAATCGGTATCAGTCTCTCCATACCGCAGTCTTGGGCCCACGTACGCAACGAATGGAAGTGCAGATCCGGTCCCATGAAATGCACTTGATCGCGGAACAAGGCATCGCAGCCCACTGGAAGTACAAGGAAAGCGGTCCGATCAAATCGGATGATGAGCAGAAGTTTGCATGGATACGACAACTCTTGGAGTGGCATCGAGAGTTGGACGACCCCACCGATTTTCTCGACTCCATCAAGGTCGATCTCTTTGGTGAAGAGGTCTATGTCTTCACGCCCAAAGGTGATCTGAAGGTTCTCCCGAGAGGATCAACACCCATTGATTTTGCGTTCGCCATTCACTCGGAAGTGGGGCACCACTGTTCGGGTGCGAAGGTCAATGGGCTCATGGTGTCGCTAAGCCATCAACTCCACAGTGGAGACACCTGCAATATCATCACCCGTGCCGATCAGAATCCCAGTTTGGATTGGCTTAAGATCGTCAAGACAGCGAGGGCCCGAACCCGAATCCGATTGCATGTACGTCAGGAACAGCGTGCACGGAGCCAGATTGTCGGTCGCGAGGTCTTGGACAAGGCGCTCAGACGCTTTAAGCGCAGCGTCAATAAGGAAGTGCGCTCGGGCCGACTGGAGAAAGTGGCACAGGAACAGTTCTCAGTGAACTCTCCCGATGACCTCTTTGTGCTCTTGGGGTACGGCAAGGTTCGGGCGGAGACAGTGCTCAAGTACATCATTCCAGAAGACGAAACCAAGAAAGCCAAAGAGGAGAAATCGCCTCCCAAGAACGAGGGCCGCCTCTCGAAGATGATTCGGGGGTTCATGGGCGGAAAGACCGGAGTGAGTGTTGCTGGGCTGGACGATGTGGTTGTCCGCTTCTCAAAGTGTTGCAACCCCGTCCCCGGGGACGCGATCTCGGGCTTTGTGACACGCGGTCGAGGCGTCGCCATCCATACCCGTGACTGTGCTCATATCTTGAACGCGGACCCTGATCGACGAATCGAAACCTATTGGGACCACAAGGTCAAACACAATCACCCCATCTCTTTGTCGGTGATCACGGTGAACAAGCCCGGCCTATTGGCGAGCATGTCTCAGGTGTTTTCAGAGCATGGGGTCAACATCACGCAGGCGAATTGCCAAGCCAATGATGAAATGAAGGCGACCAACACATTCGAGGTGCTGATCGAGAGCGCGGACCAGCTTCGACACGTCATGCGCGCGATTGAGCGGATCAAGGGGGTCCATTCGGTCCAACGCATGCGGACCTGAACCGTCATCGTCCGGTCCTTGGTACTTTGTAACAATCGGGCAAGCCAGTCGTGTTCTGCTTGACGTGCTATTGCGACCAGAATAGTAACATGTCCATGTCTTCGAATCCCATTGACCGTGACGGGCTCAGACGCGCTCTGGAATCGTTTCGGAAGGGCCACTTCATTTTGTTGTTGGATGACACGCAACAAGAGCCAACGGGGGCGTTGGTGTGTGCCGCAATCGCCGCTGATTCAGTTCATGTGAACTTTCTTGCGACCCATGCGCGGGGATTAATCTGTTTGGCCTTGCCTGCGGAGCGCGTTGATGCGCTGGGGCTTCGTCGCATGGGCAGCGATGGACAGACGGACAAAACCGCTTTTTATACCGTGTCCATTGAGGCGGCCACAGGGGTTTCTACGGGCATCAGTGCTGCGGATCGGGCGCGCACCATTGCGGTGGCCATCGATGAGAAAAGTGGCCCCGATGACGTGGTTAGCCCCGGACATTTGTTTCCGGTTCGAGTGCCACCCGGTGGGGTCTTGGCCGTACCCTCCATGGTTGCCGCCGCCTTGGATTTGGCTCGGTTGGCCGAGTGCAACAATGTGACAAGCGTATACAGCCAAATGTTGGCACAGAGTGGTGAACTGGCGAACAGCGAGGAGTTGGAATCCTTTGCTACGGACCACGGCGTGCCGATCGTGCGAATGACGAGCGTCATTCGGATGCGAATGGAGCGGGAATGTTTGGTTCGGCGTCTGGAGAAGTTCGCGGTGCCCACTCAATTCGGCGATGTGGAGGTCAGCCTCTGGACCAACATCATGGATGGCAATCATCATGTATTGGTCGGGCGCGGCGCCCCCAACCCACCGGACGATCAACCCGCTCCAGTTGTGCGAATGCATAGCCAGTGTTTAACGGGGGATGTCTTCGGCAGCCAGCGTTGTGATTGTGGTGACCAATTGGCGATGGCACTGAGCCGGTTCCGCGAAGAACCCAATGCTGCTATTCTCTACCTCCGGCAAGAGGGGAGGGGGATTGGGCTGGTCAACAAGTTGAAAGCCTATGCCCTCCAGGATCGGGGCCGAGATACGGTCGAAGCCAATCTGGAGTTGGGATTTGCGCCGGATAATCGAGACTATGGAATTGGAGCTCAAATTTTGTTGGCGGCGGGATACGAGCGGGTGCGTCTGATGACCAACAATCCCATGAAGCTTGGGGACATGCAGGCGTTTGGTATCCACGTTGAAGAGCGGATCCCGATGGCAACCGTGCCAAACGA
>CAUZBV010000234.1:0-6012 GCA_963578115.1 Myxococcales bacterium | reverse complement strand
TACACTCAGTGAATGTCTGCTCTTGTTGCTTCGACACGAAATTAAGCAAGGTCATATGCTGACCTCCGAGAGACTCTTGGACCAAATCAAACGCATGCCCCACGACGAGGTCGTGTTGGAGGCGTTGGAGAAACGCTATCAGAAAATACAAGAAGACCGGCACCGGTCGGGTGAGCTCACGACACAAATTCAATACAAGCTGTTGGAGAAGCTGCAGGACCAACAGTCGGAATGAGTGAACACCGGAGATGAGTCCTCCGCGTGGAACGGTGGGCTGCAATCGTTAGTTCGTCTCTAGATCTTCCACCATGACGCGGATGATGTTGGTGCCGCCTCGTGGCCAGTTCATCCCGGCGGTGACGACGATGGCATCACCCGAGTCCAAGTGATAGTCCCGATGCAACGCTTCGCGCGCATCCGCGATCAGGGTCCCAAAGTCGCCGTCGGTGCCGCTGTAGGCCCTCACCACGATGGGGTGAACGCCATAATGCAGGAGCAATCGCCGGGCGACGGACTCCTGATTGCACACCGCCAGCAGGGGGATCGCGGGACGGTATTGGGACAGTCGGCGCGGGGTTCCACCGCTCCGTGTGAAACAGATGACCGCCCGGGCCGGGATGTGTTCGGCGAATTGGACCGCGGTCAGCGCGAACTCTTCGTTGATACGCCCCACGAAGGGGTCGTCCACGTTGGCTCGCGCTGCTTCCCGCTGGCTCTTGCGGTCGTGTTTCAACCATGCAGGGTGTGCGCGGTAGGCTTCGGCATGCCGGGCGATGGTGTCCATACTGGTCACGACCTCAATGGGACGTTTTCCAATGCTCGTCTCGGCCGAGAGCATGACCGCATCGCTTCCATCCAAGATGGCGTTGAAAACATCGGTGGCTTCGGCCCGTGTTGGTGTCGGGTTGTCGATCATGGACTCCAACATTTGGGTGGCCACGATGACCGCTTTTCCGCGCCGTTTGGCCGTTTGTGCCAAGTGTTTCTGGATGCCGGGCACCCGCTCTACACCCAACTGAACGCCCAGATCGCCCCGCGCGATCATGATCCCATCGGTCTCCTGCACAATGGATTCGATCTCCTGAGTGCCCGAATACGTCTCAATCTTGGCGACAATGCCCACCGCATCGGGATTGCCCGTATGCTCCTCTACGAACGCTCGGACCCGTTGAATATCGGCCGCCGTGCGTACAAAGGAGACGGCCACCAGGTCCACCCCATGGTCCAAGCAAAAGGTCAGATCCTGTTGATCTTTGGGGGAAAAGGGGTCTAGGTCGATGTCCGCGCCCCTCACCGTGATGCCTTTGTTGGACGAGAGTGTCGCACCAAAAACGACGCGAGCCTCGATCTCTTGGTCGGACATCTTTTGGATGTCCAAAACGATGTCTCCATCACCCAACACGATCTGGATCGGTGCATCTTCATTCCCCTCCTGACAGCGCCCGATGGCGTCTACCACCGCGTTGAAGGTGAGTTCAGGGATGGGAATGTGTTCTGTGGCTTCGTCGCTGGGGCGAAGCGCAATGTCTTGGCCATCGGCCAATGTCAGACCGGATTCAGGAAGACGACCGATGCGTGCCTTGGGTCCCTGCAGGTCGCCCAAAATGGCGACCCGGGGAGCGTGTCGATCCGCGACGGGCTGATGGGCCCATTCGAGGATGGCCTTTTCGTTCTCGTATCCTTCGCTGGCGTGGGAAAAATTGAGCCGAAATACGTCCGCACCGGCATCCGCCATTCGTTCCAGGAAGGTGGGCCAGTCCGCGTCAGGACAGCGACCGAGGGTGGCAACTACTTTGGTTTGTCGGGGGCTCTCCCCTCGGTTTCTTTGCATACAGTCCTCCTGGGAACTGGGCTTAACGCCACTATAGCGCACAGAGAGGGTGCTGGTGAAATCTCCTTCTCGTGGACCGGGCGGTGGGCCCGGGGAATTGTCTGTCCACAGGGCACTTCTGGTGGGTGTGGATAGGAAAAAGACACGCCGCCCGAGTGACTCTAAACGGTGGCCTTCGACCTCGTGTTCCGGGAAGAATCGCTGGGGTTTGAATCGTCGGGAATTGACGTTACACTATCAAACGTTGTCTATATCGAAACACAGCTCCAGGAGGAGACGAACCATGAAATCCGCTTTTGCTACCACCATCAGCTTGGTTGCAGCGTTGCTACTCGTTCTACCGGTCATGACGTCCGCCGAAGAGGCCCCGCCGCCGGCACCATGTCAGGGCAAACAGAGCATTAGCCTGGTGAAGCGCGCTTGTAGCAAAGGCGGACAGAAGGCCGCCAAGAAGTCCATGCAAGGTTGGGTGCGCTCCACCAAGAAGAAGCACAAGGCAGCGGGTGAGACCGGTTTCAAGCTGACGTGCAAGACCTGCCACACCAGCATAAAGGGCGCCTATCCGATCAAGAAAGATGCGGTGGCGACCTACAAGAAGCTGAAGGCTTGGAAAGCTCCGGCTGGATCCCTTGGGCCCGCTACGATCGATGAGCTGGTCGATTCCCTGCATTCGTTTCGTCAATAACGACGCAGGGCAGGCCGCCCCGTTTTTCTTTGCGAGTGTTGGGTTCCCCCCACTTCCTGTGCGTTTCGGCCGTGATCTAGCCGCAGGCGCAGTCCCAGTCCGATCCATGGCCGTAGTACCTCATGCAACGGCGCATCCCGCTGTTGTCGCAGTTTCCGTAGTCGCAGTACTTGCGTGTGCAGTGGTGGTACGCTTGGTCCCTGGATAATTTCTTCCGTTTCTTGGCCAATGTCGAGCCTTGCGGCGCCACTCGCTGAGCCTTCAGGACCTTTGGCTCTTCAGAACATGTGATTTTCCGAGTACCGACACAGTTCGCGTAGGAATGAATGACGATCACCCCGTCATTGAATGACACGTTGAGAATCTTGTCGTTCTCACAAAAATGATCGCATTCCCGACCCAAGCGGGCACACAGCTGACCTTTCAGGCGAACGCGGCGGCCCTTCGAATCCCCATCCGTCATGGTCAGCACGTTCGGTTTCAGCTTGCGACAGGTCGAGTAGCGGTCGACACATCTGCGACAGCCTTCAGGGATGAAGCCTTCCGTGTAGGCCGAATTGAACTTAAAGGAGCCCACATTTACCGTTGTCTTCTTGTCGTTGTCGTCTGTGATCACCACCGACAAGTCCACTTTCCCGGGCGACTCTTGAGCATCCCATGCGAGAGACACCTTCCGCGCCTCTCCATCTACCGAGGCTTGGGTCCCCGCCGAGCTCTCGGTTGATCGGGCACGTTTTCGCTTCTTCTTGTCCTTGCCACAGCCCAGCAACGAGAACGCCAAGAAGACGATGAGTAGCCAGCGCATGAGAGCCTCTCTTGTTGAATGGATTCCTACTCTACCAATCCCTCATCGAAAACGCAGCCCCGGCCAGCAGAGATGTTTGTGGCACCCGCTTTAAGATTGCGACCACTCGCTTTCTTTGTTATACCGTAGGGCATGAAGAACACACACGAGCTAATCATCAAGAATGGTCGCTTCTTTGACGGACTGGGAAACGCTTCGGCCATTCGAAACATTGCAATCCGTGACGGGATCATCACGCACATCTCCGACAAACCCGTCGATGAGAGTGGAGCGCGGGTGATTGACGCCACCGGCCGTTGGGTGATGCCCGGCTTTTTGGACACGCACACCCACTACGAAGCGGAGCTGGTCTCGGAACCCGGCATTCGCGAATCCGTACGACACGGCGTGACGACGGTTATCACCGGTTCGTGCTCGCTCTCTATGGTGTATTCGAATGCTTTGGATTGTGCCGACTTGTACTCGCGGGTCGAGGCGCTGCCTTATGAACCGGTCCTGAACATCTTGAACAAAGGGATGGACTGGGACGGTCCCGAAGGATGGATCCGGCATCTGCACAACAAGGCGTTGGGCCCCAATGTGGCCAGCATGCTGGGACACTCGGATATCCGGGCCAATGTCATGGGTTTGGGTCGATCCACCTCTGGGGAGCGTCCCACTGAGGAGGAACGCAAGCGCATGGTGGGGCTGCTTGAAGATTCTCTGGACGCGGGATTTGTGGGCATGTCCACCATGACCAACCCTTGGGACAAGCTGTCTGGGGACCGGTTTCGCTCCCGTTCGTTGCCATCGACCTATGCGACATGGCGAGAATATGGTTGGTTCCATAAGGTGTTGCGCCGGGCTGGACGTGTGCTGCAGAGCGCACCGAACCTCAACACGAAGGTCAATATTGTTCGTTTCTTTGGCGCCAGTGCGGGGCTTTTGTGGCGCAAGCCGTTGAAGACCACGCTTATTTCGGCCGCCGACTGCAAGGCGACGACCTGGTTGTACCCGCTCTTTGGCGGGGTGACGCGATTTGTAAACTGGATTCTTGGGGCCTGTCTGCGATGGCAAGCCATTCCAAGAAACTTTGAGCTCTACGCTGACGGCATTGATCTGGTGGTCTTTGAGGAGTTTGGAGCCGGCGCGGAGGCCATGCACTTGGCCGAAGAAGTGGAACGTAACGACCTCTTGAAAACGGAAGGCTATCGACGACGTTTCCGGAAAGACTTTGAGAAAAAGTTCAGCCCCCGAATTTGGCATCGCGACTTTTACGACGTGCACATCGTGGGCTGTCCGGATGTGCCCCTTGTGGGCAAAAGCGTCGGCGAGGTGGCCGACGAACGAGCAATCCATCCTTGTGATGCGTTCTTGGACTTGGTCGTGGCGCACGGCAAGGAGTTTCGTTGGAAGACAACCATCGCCAACCATCGCCCCGAGGTTCTGGAGAAGATGCTCGCGGCGTCGGCTGTTCATGTCGGATTTGCGGATTCCGGCGCGCATCTTCGCAACATGGCCTTCTACAACTTCCCGCTCTTGCTGCTCAAACGAGCGCGCGATGCACAAGGGGGGCCCAACCCCTTTATGTCGGTGGAGCGCGCAGTTCAGCGCCTCACATCCGAGCCGGCCCAGTGGTTTGGTTTGGTTTTGGGGGCTCGGGCGGACATGGCGATCATCAATCCAGCGGGTCTGGATGAGGCCCTCTTCGACTATCATGAAGCACCTATTCAGGCCATGGGAGGACTTCGGCGGATGGTTCGCCGGAACGACCTCGCCGTGAGCGCGACGATCATTGGTGGTCGAGTGGCTTTCCAAGAAGGACAATTTACCGAGGAGTACGGCCGAGAGCGATTCGGTCGATTCCTCCGGGCGGATGTTCTCGATCGGGAGCCCATCGAGCGGTCACAAGAAGCGTTGGCGTTGTCCGCATGAGTGTTCAACCCCGGCGCACGCAGCGCGAACGACGCGAAGCCACCATCGGAAAGCTGTTGGATGCGACCATTGACTGCCTGGTGGAGCACGGGTATCGAGATACGTCGATTGGCCGGATCTGTGAACGGGCCGGAGTGTCTCATGGCGGACTCTTCCGACATTTCTCGTCCCGGATCGACTTGTTGGCGGCGGTCACCGACGAGGTGGGCAAACGCCACATCGCGCAGCTTCAGACCTTGGTCATCGACCTCGAGCCGACCGAGGATATGGTGGACTCGATGGTGCGCTTTTTTCGGCAGGCCACACGCGAACCGGTGAGCGCGGCCTGGCGAGAGGTTATCGTGGCGTGTCGAACCGACCCGGGTTTGCGGGAGGCGGTGGCACCGGCCGTGCATCGTTTTGAGGACGCCATCATGACCGTAGCTCAAACATTGTCCGGCCGTCCCGAGGGGGACCGGGAATTTGGGACGCTGATCCTCAGCATGTTGCATATGTTCGACAGCGAAGCGACCACGATCGTGATCTTCGAGACCGACGACGTGGAAGCGTTCCGTCACGACTGGGCAGTACAGCTTTTGCGCAGCGCGTTGGCTCGATCCTAGGGACAGCCGTTTCCGGTGCATGGGCACCCGCTGGTGCCCATGGCGTCCAGCACTTTGGCCATGTCGTCGTCGTCCACGTCCCCGTCTCCATCAAAATCAAAGTCCAGGTTGATGTTGCCCTGTTTGTCGGCTTTTCCACATTGGGAGGATTTGACGATGTTGAGGTCATCAGAAT